>JAZLHN010000179.1:0-5674 GCA_045616815.1 Acutalibacteraceae bacterium | reverse complement strand
CGAGGACCTTCGCGCGGACCGTCAGCCCGAATTCACGCAGATCGACCTTGAAATGTCCTTCGTGGACGTGGACGACGTGCTTGAGCTCATCGAAGGCTTCATGAAGAAGCTCTTCAAGGAAGCCATGGACGTGGATATCGTAACTCCTCTGCCCAGACTGAAATACAAAGACGCCATGGAGCGTTACGGCTCGGACAAGCCCGACACCCGTTTCGACATGGAGCTCTTCGACCTTACGGATATCGTGAAGGACTGCGGCTTCAGCGTATTTGAATCCACCGTCGCCGCCAACGGCACCGTGAGAGGCATCACCGCAAAGAACGCTGTGAACGTGCTCACCCGTAAAGAGATCGACAAGCTCACCGAGCATGCCAAGGGCATCGGCGCCAAGGGTCTCGCGTGGGTAAGACTCACCGACGACGGCGTAGCTTCCTCCTTCGGTAAATTCCTGAACGAAGGCAAGATGGAAGAGATTCTCAAAGCCGCGGGCGCGGAAAAGGGCGACGTTGTACTCATCGTAGCGGACACCAAGAAGAATCTTGCGCTCACCACTCTCGGCACCCTCAGAAACGAAGTGGCGCGCAAGCTCGATATCATCAAGCCCGGCTATAACCTGCTGTGGATCGTAGAATTTCCGTTCTTTGACTGGGATGAGGAAACGCAGAGCTGGGTAGCCATGCACCATCCCTTCACCTCTCCTCTGGACGAATGCCTGCCCTATCCCGAGAGCGACAAGGGTGCTGTCAGAGCCAAGGCTTACGACCTCGTACTCAACGGCATCGAGCTTTCCAGCGGTTCCATCCGTATCACCAATCCCGAGCTCCAGAGCCGTATCTTCTCGCTTCTCGGACTTTCCGAGGAAGAAGCGCAGGCCAAGTTCGGCTACCTGCTTGACGCGTTCCGTTTCGGACCGCCCCCGCACGGCGGCATGGGCATCGGTCTCGACAGACTTGTGATGCAGATGCTCGGCGCGGAGAGCCTCAGAGACGTTATCGCCTATCCCAAGCTCAAGGACGCCACCGAAGCCATGACCGAATGTCCCTCCGTCGTTGACGACGATCAGCTCAAGCTCCTCGGACTTTCGATCGACAAAAAAGACTAAACCGCGCAAAACGGTCAAAGAATAGATGAACCAGCCGAAACCGCGGAAAATATGCTTTCACGGTTTCGGTTTTCCATAATTAAAAATGTATAACAAAAAACTATCCTTCAAGAACGGAAAATTCCGCATCATGCAAATAGCTGATGTACAGGAAGCCGTCAATTACAGTATTGACACCGTTAAGCTGATCGACCATGCGATAAACAAGGCAAAGCCCGACCTGATCGTATTTACGGGAGATCAGATTTACGGTCTGCTTCCGGAATACCGCTCGGGCAACACCGAAAAAAAGGTAAAACACACCTTACAGGGAATCATTAGCCCCATTGAGTATGCCGAGATCCCTTTTGCGGTCACGTTCGGAAATCATGACTGTCAATGCGGCATCCCCAATGAAAAGCAGGCGGGATATTACGCGGAATATCCCCATTACGTCGGCGGAGATTATTTTTCGGACTCCGACAAAGGCTCGTATTTTGTACCGCTGTATAATGAAGACGGCGAAAAAGTATTCAACGTCTGCCTGTTCGATTCCAACGGACAGTCCCCCACGGGCGAATATATGACCGTGAAAGAGGAACAACTGCAAAAATATAAAGAGTTATGCCGGCAGGAAAAACAAGAGCTCGGTAAAAATCTGCCGCAGCTCGTTTTTCAGCACATTCCAGTTCCCGAGTATTACGACGTGATAAAGCGCGTAAAGTTCGGCACACGCGGCGCGGTGGAGGCTTTCCGGGTACGAAAGCATCAGTATTATGTATTGCCGGACGACATCAAAGCCGACGGCGGTTTCATGCTGGAATCCCCGGCTGTCCCCGACCGCAATTCGGGCGAATTTGAGGCATTAAAAGCCACCGGAACGGTACTGGGTATCGCGGTCGGTCACGACCACAACAACTCGTTCGTTGCCGAAAAGGACGGGATCAAGCTCATTTATACGCAAGGCTCAGGCTTCAATGTTTACGGACCTCACTTAAAGCGCGGTGTCAGGCTTTTCGATCTTGATGAAAACGATCTTTCGACCTTTGAAACGACCACGCTTACCTATAAAGACCTCTGTTCCGACAAGCTGTCCCGTCCCGTAAAGGAGTTCGTCCTGACGCACATCCCCACCAGCATGGAGCAGGTAAAACGCCTTGCCGTGATCGCCGCGGCAGGCACGGCAGCGGCAGCGATCATCGGAGCGAAGATTCATCTCGAAAGGACATAAAAAGCCATGCGAATAGTAGTAAAAGTCGGCACATCCACGCTTGCACATTCCACGGGTATGATGAACATCCGCCGCGTAGAAGAGCTGGTAAAAATATTGAGCGATCTCAAAAATTCGGGACACGAGGTCATTCTCGTTTCCTCGGGCGCCATCGGCATGGGCACGGGCAAGCTCGGACTGAGCAAAAAGCCGGACGATATCCCGGGCAAGCAGGCGGCGGCAGCCGTCGGGCAGTGCGAGCTGATGTACGTTTACGACAAGCTCTTCACGGAATATAACCACACCGTCGCGCAGCTTCTGATGACCGGCGAGGATTTCAAGACCGAGGAACGCCACCTGAATTTCGGCAACACCATGGCGCGTCTGCTCGAAATGGGCGTGCTGCCCGTCATCAACGAAAACGATACCGTAGCGACCGAGGAGATCAAGGTGGGCGACAACGATACGCTTTCCGCACTGGTCGCCGTGAGCGTGAAAGCCGATCTGCTCGTTCTGCTCTCCGACATCGACGGGCTCTATACCGCCGATCCTCACAAGGACAAAAACGCGAAGCTCATCCCCGAGATAAAGGAACTGACCGACGAGGTCATGGCACTCGGCGGCGACGCGGGCTCTTCCCTCGGCACGGGCGGCATGAGAACGAAGCTCAACGCCGCCAAGATCTGCGTGGAAGCGGGCTGCGACATGATCATCGCCAACGGCTCCACTCCCGCCGTATTATACGATATTACCGACGGCAAGCCCGCCGGCACAAGATTTATCGCAAAGAAGTGATAGTATGACAACGAAAGAAATACTGCTCCAAGCAAAAAACGCCGTAGGCGTGATGAATACGCTTGACAGCGACATAAAAAATAAAGCTCTGCTCGCTATGGCGGACGCGCTCGAAGAAAACGCCGCGGATATCCTCGCCGAAAACGCGAAGGACGCTCAAGCAGCGAAAGAAAAGATGAACCCCGTGATGCTCGACCGACTGACGCTCAGCGAAGCCCGTATCAAGGGCATGGCGGACGGCATAAGGGACGTGGTGAAGCTTCCCGATCCCGCGGGACGGGTATGGGAGCGCATCGAGCGTCCGAACGGACTCCTTATTGAAAAGACCGCCGTTCCCATGGGCGTGGTGGCGATGATCTACGAATCCCGCCCGAACGTGACCTCCGACGCGGCGGCGTTAGCGCTCAAAAGCGGCAACGTATGCGTACTGCGCTCCGGCAAGGAAGCGATAAGATCGTCCTTCGCCATCGTTTCCGCCATGCGCAAAGGCCTTAAAAAAACCGGACTTCCCGGCGAACTCATCAATCTCATCGAGGATACCTCCCGCGAAAGCGCGAACGAGCTGATGACGGCGGTCGGCTACGTCGACCTTCTCATACCGAGAGGCGGCGCGGGGCTCATCAGCGCCTGCGTTGCGAACGCGAAAGTCCCCTGCATCCAGACGGGCACGGGTATCTGCCACGTCTACGTCGACGATACCGCCGACACCGAAAAGGCATTGAACATCATCGAAAACGCCAAGACCTCCCGTCCGTCCGTGTGCAACGCGGAAGAGGCTCTGCTCGTAAGCGAAAGCAAAGCAAAGGAATTCCTTCCCCTGCTCAAAAAGCGTCTTGTTGACGACCGAAAAGAAAAAGGGCTCCCGCCCGTGGAGCTGCGTCTCTGTGAAAAGTCCGCTCGAATCATCGACGGCGTTCCGGCGGGTGAAAACGACTTCGACACGGAATTCCTGAATTATATCTTAGCCGTGAAGGTGGTCAGAGACGTACACGAGGCGATCGACCACATAAGGCAGCACTCCACGCATCATTCCGAGGCGATCATTACCGAAACAGAGGAAAACGCGAGGCTCTTCACCCTCGCGGTCGATTCCGCGGCGGTATACGTGAACGCTTCCACCCGTTTCACGGACGGCGGCGAATTCGGCTTAGGCTGCGAGATCGGCATTTCCACGCAGAAGCTCCACGCGAGAGGCCCTATGGGGCTCAACGAGCTTTGCACCTATAAATACATCGTTAAAGGCAGCGGACAAATCAGGTAAATTATTGTTTGAAGCACAAACGAGGCATATGAATCATAACGCCTCCCCTCTTAGGGGAGGGGGACCGACCTTGTGTCGGTGGAGAGGTTCATTGCTCGGTTTTCCGTAAAATCGTTGTCACGACGGCAATTACGGAACCTCTCCGCCACGCTCACGCGCGGCCCTCCTCCCCTAAAAGGGGAGGCGTTGTGTTAGAAATGTTTCGCGCGCTCCCGCGACAGCCTCCGCGTGTAAACAACAATTTATCGCTGTAAAAAACAGAAAGGACAGACTGTTATGATTTATAAGATCGGTTTTATCGGATGCGGAAACATGGGCGGCGCGCTCGCGATCGCCGCGGCGAAAAGCCTTCCGGCGGAAAAGATCGCCGTATATGATCCGGATAAAAACAAAGCCCTTTCCCTTGCGGATAAGTTTGACAATATCGCCGCCGCGGAGGAGCTCGACCTCGTTTCGGAAAGTCAGTTCATCTTTATCGGCGTAAAGCCGCAGATGCTCGAGACCTGCTTCAATGAGATACGCCCCTATCTGCAGGAGCGCAAAGACGCCTTCACTCTCGTATCCATGGCGGCGGGTACGTCCATCGAGAAGATCGAAAAGCTGGCAGCCGTCGACTGCGCGGTCATCCGCATCATGCCGAATACCTCGGTCGCCATCGGCAAAGGCGTGGTGCTCTACTGCGCGAACAAAAAGGGCGCGGGCTCTGTTCCCGAATTCTTAAACTGCCTGCGGCTTGCGGGCGTGCTCGACAAGATCGACGAAAATAAGATCGACGCGGCAAGCGCGGTGTCCGGCTGCGGCCCCGCCTACGTTTATATGTTCATTGAAGCCCTCGCCGACGGCGCGGTGGAGATCGGCATTCCGAGAGACAAGGCGCTCACCTACGCCGCCGCCATGGTAAGCGGTGCGGCGGAAAACGCCCTCACAAGCGGCGTTCATCCCGAAGCCCTGAAAGACGCCGTGTGCAGTCCCGGCGGTACCACGATCGCGGGCGTGCACGCATTGGAAAATAAGGCGTTCCGTTCCGCCGTTTCCGACGCCGTTGTCGCCGCGTATGAAAAAACGCTCAAGCTGAAGTGAATTCGGAATTAAAGTAAATTGTACAACGAGGCACACAGATTTTTCTGTGCGCCTTTTGTTATATCGGAACGACAAATTGCAGTTTAGCGGCTTCGCCGCTAAACTGCCGAGAGTTGAAAGTTGAGAGTTGAAAGTTGAGATGTGGACGGGCTTCGCCCGTACCCGTTTATATAAAAGCAGGTACAAACGGGAGCAACTAAAGCAATATATCGCTCTTAATGTTGTCGAACAAGTGAATAGTTTCAAG
>JAZLHN010000178.1:0-6807 GCA_045616815.1 Acutalibacteraceae bacterium | reverse complement strand
CAACCAAAAAAAACAAAAGAAACTTATATTTCGTGGTGCTCCGCACGCTCCCATGCGGTGCGTCGAGGGCGACGCACCCTACGATAAGTGCCTCCGCAAGGCGCTTCAAACAAAAATTTATCGCTCCGTTCCCGAAAAATCACGGAAATAATTTTCTTCAAAAAACTCTTGCAAAATGGAAAAGCATACTGTATAATGATTTTCACATGGAGGCATAGCTCAGCTGGCTAGAGTATCTGCTTGACGTGCAGAGGGTCGATGGTTCGAGTCCATTTGCCTTCACCATGAAGTTCCGGACGTTCACCGTCCGGACTTTTTTTATTCCCGGTGTTGCCATTACGCGCCGGAGGATGTATAATATTTATAATTATCCGTATTTATCGGAGGAAAAGATGAAAAAAGCCTTATCGCTGATAGCCGCGTTCCTGATCCTGCTTGCCGCGTTCACCGCCTGCGGGAGCGATACCGCGGAAAAGGACTATCCGCTCACCGTCAACGGCACGCCGCTCGACGGTGAGATATTCAAATATTATTTAGACGAATCGTTCTCCGAAGCGGAGGATACATCCCGTGACGGCAGGATCACCTACGCCACCAACGCCTGCATCCGCTACGTCGCCACCAACTCCACGTTTTTCGCCAAGGGGCTCTCCCTTACCGCCGCCGAGAGCGTTTCGCTTTCCGAGGAAGCCAACGCCATGTGGAATCTTTTCGGCGGGCATTATACGCAGCTCGGCGTATCCAAAGAGACCTTCATGAAGATCCGCACCAACGCCGCGTACACCGAAAAGCTCCGTTTGTCCCTCTACGACGAGGGCGGCGCGACGCCCATCCCCGAAAACGATCTCAAAGCGTATTTCGCTTCTTACTACGCCGCGTTCAAGCTCGTGCGCGGATATCTGTTCGCCACCGACATCTACGGCAACACCGTGCCGTATTCCGACGCAGAGCTCGCGGCGATCCTCGACCGCTACAATAAGGCGGCGGAACAGATCAACGGCAATACGAGCATCGAATTCATCTATCCGTCTCTCGTGAGCGGCGACCAGGAGGTCGAGCAGGCACTCAAGACCGTCGTCATTCAGGACGCCGACCCCTATTATCCCGAGGGCTTTTACGCCAAGGTAAGAGAGATACAGCCCGGCACGGCGCAGGTGTGCGTGTTCGGCGATTATCTGTATCTCGTTTACCGCGTCGATATCCTGAGTGACGAGGCGCTTTTCAAGGAGCATCGCGCCGAATGCCTGAAAGCCGTGAGCGAGATCCCGCTGCAAAACGAGATCACCGCGATGTGCAACGCCTATACCTCCGTGCGCCGTCCGAATCTCGTGGACGACTACTATACCGAAATATCGAGGATGAAGAAAAATGGCTGACGTATTTGAAAATCCCGTTATCAGAGCGCTGCTCGAACGCCGTACCGTGCGTTCCTACACAAACGAAGAGCTGACCGACGAGGAAATTTCCGTCTTGCTCAGATGCGCGATGCTTGCGCCCAGCGGCCGCAACGCCCAGCACTGCGTCGTAAGAGTGCTCACCGGCAAAGAACGGCTCGACGAGCTGAACGTCGATTTCAAAAACAAGGTGGGCTGGGATACCCCCGCCTACACGCGCTGGGACGTGAATCCCGTGTATCAGACCGCGCCCGCCGTATTTTTCATCTACGCCGACGCTCCCGCCCCCGTGGACGCGGGCATCATGGCGGAAAACATCGCGATCGGCGCCAAGGGGCTCGGGCTCGACAGCGTTATCATCGGCAGCATCGGCAGTCTGCTCGACGGCGACGAAACGAAATGGAAGGATATCCTGAAAGTCGGGCACGACATGCGCTTCATGCTCAGTGTTGCCGTGGGGCACGGGAACGAAACGCCCGAAACAAAACCGAGAAGAGAAGAAGAATTTTTCAGAGTATAAATCAGAAAACGGAAAGGGAGAAAGACTATGGAAACAAAATTTTACGTTGTAGCCGACCCGCATTATTTCGCGCATGAGCTCGGCTGCTGGGGTGAAGACTACGAAAACAGAATGAAATTCGAGCAGAAATGCTTCGCCGAGAATCAGGCGATCAACGAAGCCGTTTTCGACTGGCTCATCAACGACGCGAACGAGGCCGACACCGTGCTGTTTGCGGGCGACCTTGCGTTCAACGGCGAAAAGGCGAGTGCGCTCGGCTTTATCGAGCTGCTCAAAAAGCTGAAAGCCTCCGGCAAGAAGGTGCGTATCCTCACCGCTCTCCACGACTTCAACGACAATCCCCCTGCATACAACGAAACGGGCACCATCCGCGTGGAGGGTACGAAGCGTGAAGACCTTTTCGATATGTATTACGAATACGGTTTCTCCGACGCCATCGCCGTGGACGAAAAGAACCTCTCCTACGTCTGCCAGCTCTCCGACAACGTGCGTCTGCTTGTGCTCAACAACGACGGCGACCGTCAGGGCGAGAATAAAAACACCTTCCTGCCCGAACAGCTCGCATGGGCGAAGGAACAGGCGGCCAAGGCAAAGGAAGACGGTATGCTGATGATCGGCCTCACCCATTATCCGCTGCTGCCCGCCTGCCCGATCTTCTCCCTGCTCGGCCGGGAGGTCGTTATGGCGCACTGGGACGAAAACACCGATCTTTTCGCCGACGCGGGCATCCCGCTCTTCTTCACGGGACACATGCACAACCAGAGCGTGAAGAAAAAGACCTCGAAAAACGGCAATATCTTCTACGACTGCTGCACCGGTTCCCTGACCGGCGATCCCGCAAAAATGCGTCTCGTTACGATCAGCGACGACCGCGAAGTGACCATAAAGTCCATTCCCGTGCCGGATTTCAAGTGGGATATGAAGGGCCTCACTACCGAGGAATACTATAAAGTTCAGTTCGATATGATGATAAGATCCTTCGTGGAGGCAATGGAATACGATCCCGCGAAGTTTCTCGGCAAGCTCGGCGTGAAGAACGCGAACGACACGCTCAAAAAGATCGTATCGAAGCTCGGCAAAAAGCTCAACCGCGCCACGCTCGGCAGCGTTTCAAAGCTCCTGCACTCCAAATGCGATGACAGCATAAAGAACGTATTGTTCAAGGATTTCGCCGTAGACCTCGTGCGGCAGGTATTCGAGGGCGACGTGCCCTACGTGGAGGGAACGCCCGAACGCGAATTCGCAAAGAGCGCGCTCGCGAGACTCAAGCCCATATTGAAGATCGTCAACAAGAAAGTGAAGGTCAACGGCCAGCCCGCCGACATCACCGAAATGATCCTCGGCAGCATGGGCTCGCCCGACTCCTGCGACAACGAAGCAAAATTCAAAATATAATAAAAAACGCCTTGCGGAAAATTTTTCCTGCAAGGCATTTTTCATGGAAAGCGATAAATTTTAGTTTGAAGCGCAGACGAATGCGGCACAAACAAACACAACGCCTCTCCTTTTAGGGGAGGAGGGCCGCGCGTAAGCGTGGCGGTGAGGTTCCGTGGAATTGCCGCCATTACAACGATGACACGGAAAACTCGCAATGAACCTCTCCACCGACACAAGGTCGGTCCCCCTCCCCCTAAAAGGGGAGGTGTTATGATTGATATGCTTCGTTTGCTCCTTCAAACTGCCATTTATCGCTTTAATTACAAAAAGGCACGCAGAAAAACTGCGTGCCGCATTGCAAAAATCACACAATCCCGAATCGGTCTTATTTTCCCGGGCGATGGAAGCGGATCTCACAGATATCGTCGCCCCGTCCGATGGTCTTGGGCAGATCGAGCACACAGCCGAAGCTCTCGGCGATGCCTCTGTCGCCGCACATCGCGTGGTCGCAGAGCTTCGCGATCTCCTCATCGGAACAGCCCTGCTTCTGCCACGCCTTCACGAGCGGGCAGTAATGGAAATCAATGAACAGATGATCGTCGTCGCACTGTTTTATGTCCATTTCGAACACGCGGCGGGCGAACACCGAAAACAGTGCCTTTTTGAGTCCCACAAGGGAATCGCCCTTGCCGCCCTTTTCGCGCAGGTTCGCGCCCTGATACAGTCCGCAGCGCCGGATCGCGTCCGGGGCGTAATCGTCGGACTTGAGGCCTTTTTTCTCCGCCTCGTCGGTGAGCAGATACATCCACAGAGCGCGGTGCTCAAGCTGCTCTCGCACGGCGACGGTGATCGGGGTCTTGATCTTGGGGTCGTTTTTTATACTCATATTTTTCGGCTCCTTTTCCTTTTTCATTATTTTAACACGTGTCGAACATTCCGACAAGCGGTTTTTTCGCCTGACGGTAAATTTTCATTTTTTTTACAGAAAAAGGCACACGGAAAATACGTTCCCGTGTGCCTCGTCGCAAAAATAATTTTTCCGAATCCGCTTATTTTCCGAGCTTTTCCTTGAGCTTTTCGTTTTCGCGTTTATATTTGTCGCGCTCGGTCATGGCTTTCGCGGCGTCGTCGAGGTAATCGGCGATCTCCGACTTATATTTTTCGGCAAGAGCGCCCTGCTTTTTCGCTTCGGAGGCAAAGCCGAGGCAGGCAAGGATGAGTCCCTGCGTGGTGGTTATTTTTCCGGAGCCCATGATTTCGTCAAGCGCGGTGTTAAGCTCGTTTGCGAGGGCGATGATGTTTTCTTCGGGCTCATCGGAAATTATCGTGTAATTCTGATTTCTTACCGTGATCTCAACTTTATTCATATCCAAAAGTATGCGCTCCTTTTCTTACTGTTTTCTGAACTGCTGTTTGAGGCGAAGCTCCTTGGAAAGGATCTTTTTACGCAGACGAAGGGATTTGGGAGTAACCTCCAAAAGCTCGTCGTCGCTCAAAAATTCCATGCACTGCTCGAGGCTCAATACGGAATGGGGCACAAGGCGGAGAGCCTCGTCGGAGCCGGCGGCGCGGGTGTTGGTCATCTGCTTTTTCTTGCAGACGTTGCAAACGATATCCTCGTTCTTCGCGCATTCGCCCACGATCATGCCTTCGTAGACCTCCACGCCGGGGCCGATGAACAGACGTCCTCTCTCCTGCGTGTTGAAAAGTCCGTAGCCGGTGGATTCGCCGGTCTCGTGGGAAACGATGGAGCCGCGCTCACGGGTCTGTATCTCACCCTTGTAGGGCTCGTAGCCCGCGAAGAGGTTGTTCATGATGCCGTAGCCGTTGGTATCGGTGAGGAATTCCGAACGGTAGCCGATGAGTCCGCGCGCGGGGATCTTGAATTCAAGATGCGTGGTGCCGCCGTCGCGGGTGCCCATGTTTTCAAGCTCGCCCTTGCGCGCGCCGATCTTCTCCATGACGGGGCCTACGTAGTCGGTAGGCACTTCCACGATCAGCAGCTCCATGGGCTCGCAGTGTACGCCGTCGATCTCCTTGTAAATGACCTTCGGGCGGGATACGGCGAATTCGTAGCCCTGACGGCGCATGGTCTCGATGAGGATGGAAAGATGGAGCTCGCCTCTGCCGGACACCTTGAAAGCGTCGGTGGATTCAGTCTCTTCGACTCTCATGCTCACGTTGGTCTCCACTTCCTTGAAAAGACGGGAGCGGATATTACGGGAGGTAACGAACTTGCCCTCTCTGCCCGCAAACGGAGAATCGTTCACGTGGAAGGTCATGGAAAGGGTGGGCTCGTCGATCTTGATAAAGGGAAGCGGCTCGATATGCTCGGGGTCGCAGATCGTTTCGCCGATGTTGAGGCCTTCGATGCCGGAAACGGCTACGATATCGCCCATCTCGGCTTCCTCGCACTCGGTACGGCCGAGACCGGAGAAATTGTAAAGACGGGAGACCTTGACTCTCTTTTCCTCGCCGTCGCCCTTGCACAGAACGACCTGCTGATTGACCTTCACTCTGCCTCTTTCGATACGGCCTACGCCGATCCGGCCTACGTAGTCGTCGTAGTCAAGGGAGGAGAACAGAAGCTGCAGGGGAGCGTCCACGTCGCCCTCAGGCGCGGGGATATTGTCGAGGATCGCCTGTAAAAGAGGTCTCATATCGCCGCTTCTCGCATCCTTGTCGAAGGAGGCGTAGCCCTCGCGGGCGGAGGCGAAGATGACGGGGAATTCGATCTGATCCTCGTCGGCACCGAGCTCGATGAAGAGGTCGAGCACTTCGTCGATGACTTCGTCCGGTCTTGCGCCGGGGCGGTCGATCTTATTGATAACGACCAACGGCTTCTTGCGCAGCGCGAGAGCCTTGGAGAGCACGAAACGGGTCTGGGGCATGCAGCCCTCGAACGCGTCCACGAGCAGCAGAACGCCGTCCACCATCGTCATGATGCGCTCCACCTCGCCGCCGAAATCGGCGTGGCCGGGAGTGTCCACTATATTGATCTTCACGCCGTTGAAATTCACGGACGTGTTTTTGGAGAGGATGGTAATGCCTCTCTCTCTTTCGAGGTCGTTGGAGTCCATAACTCTGTCGGCTACGACCTCGTTGTCACGGAACGTGCCGCTCTGCTTCAAGAGCTTATCCACGAGCGTCGTCTTGCCGTGGTCTACGTGCGCTATGATCGCGATGTTTCTTAAATTTTCACGCTTAGCCAAAATTTCACCTTCAATTATTTTTGTCAACATCAAATAATAATAGCATTCCGAGGACGGAAAATCAATAGAAAATAATCGGTTCTTTGCGGATTTGCGGGGAATATATGCTTTTTTCGATCGAAAGCCGGATCACAGCGGGAAATTGCAGTTTAGCGGCTTCGCCGCTAAACTGCCGAGAGTTGAAAGTTGAGAGTTGAAAGTTGAGAGTTGAAAGTTGAGAGTTGAAAGTTGAGAGTTGAAAGTTGAGAGTTGAAAGTTGAGAGTTGAAAGTTGAGAGTTGAAAGTTGAGAGTTGAAAGTTGAGA
>JAZLHN010000177.1:0-20788 GCA_045616815.1 Acutalibacteraceae bacterium | reverse complement strand
GCGTCGGCATAGGAATAAGCGATATCGCCGTCGCGGCGGGGCGCGATCACGTAGGGGATCTTCACGCCGGTCGCCTTTTCAAACGCTTTCACGAGCTCTAAAACGCTCACGCCGTTGCCCGTGCCGAGGTTATAGACCTCGCAGCCTTTGACTTTCAGGGCACGGCCGAGCGCGGCAAGATGCCCCTTGGCGAGATCGACGACGTGGATGTAGTCTCTTACTCCCGTTCCGTCGGGCGTTTCATAGTCGTCGCCGAACACGGAGAGCTTTTCACGCTTGCCCACGGCCACCTGCGCGATATAGGGCATGAGATTGTTGGGGATGCCGTTGGGCGCTTCGCCGATCAGGCCGCTCTCATGCGCGCCGATGGGATTGAAATATCTCAGAAGGCATACGCTCCAGTCACTGTCGGCGGCGGCAAGGTCTTTCAGGATGATCTCGATGAAATACTTGGTCGTACCGTAGGGATTGGTGGTGCCGCCCGCTTTCATATCCTCGTTGAACGGGACTTTGTTCTCGCTGCCGTAAACGGTGGCGGAGGAGCTGAACACAATGGTCTTCACGTTGTGCTCACGCATGACGTCCAACAGACAGAGCGTACCGTTCACGTTATTGTCGTAGTACTCCACGGGCTTTTTGCAGGACTCGCCCACCGCTTTCAGCCCGGCGAAATGGATGACGGCTTCGATATCGTAGGCTTCAAAGACCTTTGAAAGCCCCTGCTTATCTCTTATATCACACTCGATCACGGGGAAATTCTTCCCGGTGATCTTGCTCACTCTTTTGGCGGATTCGCGCGAAGAGTTGCTGAAATTGTCGATAACGACGATCTCTTTTCCCGCGTTGAGCAGCTCGACGCAGGTATGGGAACCGATATACCCCGTTCCCCCGGTAACAAGTACAGCCATGTTTTTTATTCCTCCGTATCGGGTCTTATGTAACAATGAAGCACGTCTCTGTCTTCGTCAAACGAATGCGAAACGTTGATATCGCCGAATTTCCCGGTGAGCGTCCGGACGAGCCCGTTCAGTTCCCCGCCGTCGAAAAGACGTTCGGTGACAGTCGCGAAAAGCTCCGGCGATTCACAGCGGAATTCAAAATGGACGGGAAGCGCCGAAACGACGGAAAAACGGTTTTCCAGCAGCTTTTTCCACGTATCCTCTTTGAGCAGCAGACCGCTTTTCAGGTAGTAATCCTCGTCCGATGTATCGCAGGACACCGCGGCGGGAAGCGTATAGTCCGAATGGGTCAGCGCGAGCTTCTCCTCCGTGACGTTGAAATACGTATGCCGGAGAGTATCCTCCGTGTTCGTGATCGGATCGTCCCACGCGGGATCGACGAAATACCAGTTTTTGTTTATATTCGCGGCCAGCCACATGTGCGGGACGCTTCTTCCGTCGGCGGAAGCGGCTTTTCCGCTCACCGCGACACTCTGAATGCCCGCCATATCGAAAAGAAGCTTGCAGGCGAGCGCATAGCCGCCGCACGCCGCTTTATGATCCACGAGAGCGCCGTAGGCGGTGTCGCTGTGTTTGCCCGTATCGTAGGAAACAGAGTCGATGAGACGGTCGTGGATAAACAGCTCTTTTTCATAATCATCCGCGTCCGCGGGGATATCGGAGCATATTTTCTTTGCCGCCCCGAGAAGATCGGCGGTCATTTTCTCACAGTTTTCAGAGGTATCATTATATTCGGGCAAAATATAAAATTTAGAGGAAGCGGTATAGTATGTATAGGTATTCTGCAGACACAGGATATGCGGATTATCGAATTTCAACGCGAGGAAAACACCGGAAAGTTCCTTTTCGGAAAGCGCCGGAATAAGGATCTTCGCCGGATGCGACGAAACGGTATTGTAGATCCGGCGGTACGCCTGCTTCTGGGTCTCGGTAAGTCCCTCGTACAGCAGTCGGGAAACACCGAAATCAACACCTTCCGGTTCCCGTATGGTATTCATGCTCAGAGGATCGAAAATGTCGTCGTCCATTATGCCGAGCGGATCGAGGATGTCCCGAAGACCGCAGGCGGAAAACAGGAGCAAAGCGGCAATAAGAAAGACCGTAAGCACCTTTTGCGTTTTTTTCATATATTACATGCGGCTCAATGCCGCCCTTTCGGAAATTTATGTCAGCGGATCACGTTCACAGGAGGATGCTTCAGGAGGAATTCGGAAAGCGCGGCGCGGTTCTGCGTGTAATCAAATGCGGAAATATCGCTGTCCACCAGATTGATGAGCGAAGCGAAATAATCTTCCCCTCTGTCCACGTTCTCCGCCGTAAAATGCGTGCGCAGCACCTGCGCGAACGCCTCCGCCTGCACGGTGAGCAGAGCATCGCCCTCATCGGCATACTTCATGTATTTGAGAAGCGCGTCGGAGGTCATCGTCTGCACACCCGCGGAGTAGGTATAGGTGATCGCGTCCACGGAAAATTTCACGTCTTTTTCGAGCCGTATATCCACGGCGCCGAGCCGCTGCATGATCATTTTGAAATTGGTCTCGGTCACGCTGATATGACGGCTGATATTCATACCTTTTCGGTTGAGGGCTTCCTTGACCGACGACGCGGACGACATGGCGTAGAGCTCGGAAAGCGGATATTCGCCGCCGCCGAACTGCAGAGTCAGATCGGGGGAAACGGGCTTTACGCGGATAACGTTTTCGGCGTAAGAAACGGAAACTACGTCGCAGAACGCGATGTTTTTATCGGAATCGCCGCAGATGAGCAGGAAATTCATCGAATTCTCATCGGTGAACGCGGGCGCGGTGCTGACCGGCTCGGTGCTTTCCTCTTCTGCCGTTTCGGTCGTGGTCTCCTCCGCCTCGCGCGTACCGAAAAAGCGCGCGGCATCGAAATCGTTCATCGCCAGCAGCACAACGAAGGACAGCGCCCCCGCGGCGATCACGGCGGCAATGATAAGGGCTATTCTGACGGACGCGCGTTTGCCCGGCGCGTTTTTCGTAAAATCAAGAGAACGGTTTTTCATCATCTGTATTCCAATTTTTTATCCCATAATATTTCTATATTATTATATAAGTACAGTACTGAAAATACAAGTGTGAGCATTGTAAGTTTTTAACGAATTTTTGTCAAAAAAAATGTTGACATTGCCGCAGGGGTGTGATAATATATCTTCGCCGCATATTCAGGGTGTACTATGTCCTTTTATAAGGGAGAGGTACGAAAAGAGGTTTTTCCCACCCTGCGTAGCGAGACTTATGAAGGAGAAAAACTCATGTACGCAATTATTGTAACCGGCGGAAAGCAGTACAAGGTAGAAGCAGGCGACGTTGTTTTTATCGAGAAGCTTGACGTTGAAGCTGATTCCGAAATCGTCTTCGACAAGGTTATAGCAGTCGGCAGCGACGACGGCATCAAGGTAGGCGCTCCCTACGTTGACGGTGCCACCGTTACCGCTAAGGCTCTCAAGAACGGCAAGGCTAAGAAAGTTACCGTTATGACCTACAAGCCCAAGAAGAACGAGAAGAGAAAGCTCGGCCACAGACAGCCCTACACGAAGATAGAGATCGCAGCTATCAACGCGTAATGATCAGAGCTTCTTTTCGTATCCGATCCGATGAGGCTGATTTCACCGTAAAAGGACACGCGGGAGCAGGCACTGCGGGAAACGACATCGTATGCGCGGCGGTTTCGTCGGCGGCATATATGGCGGCAAACACCGTGACCGAGATCCTCGGCGTGGAAGCGCAGGCTCAGGTAGAGGACGGATATCTCAGATTCTCATTCAGCGGCTCCAAAGCCGCGTCGGACGTAATAAGAGGCTTAAAGCTTCATCTTGAAGAATTGGCTTCCCAATACCCCGATCGAATAAAAGTAACAACGGAGGTGTAATGTTATGCTTAAGATAAACATTCAGCTTTTCGCTCATAAAAAAGGTATGGGTTCTACCCGTAACGGCCGTGACTCTGAATCCAAGAGACTCGGCGCGAAGAGAAGCGACGGTCAGTTCGTTAATGCAGGCACCATTCTTGTTCGTCAGCGTGGAACGCACATCCATCCCGGCAACAACGTTGGTATCGGCTCCGACGACACCCTCTACGCTCTTATCAGCGGTAAGGTAAAGTTTGAACGCTTAGGCAAAGACCGCAAAAAGGTCAGCGTTTACGACAACTGATTCCTTTTGGGTTTCATAAGTACAAGAAAGCGGCGTCTTTGACGCCGCTTTCGTATACGCCATCGCCGTGCCCGAAGGGCAGGTCGGCGGGCGTTATGATCTTTTTTTGTTTAACAGGACGGTAAAGGCTTTCCTTCTTCCGCGGAGCAATTCCCTGTTAAACAAAAAATTCACCGTTCGGAAAATCCGGGCGGTGTTTTTTCATATCGGAAATCGGAGGTCGGAAATCGGAAGTAAAACGGAAAGGTGTATTGAAAAAAGACGGAGCATGGTGCTATAATAAAAACAATTTTACGGATACGGGGAAAAACGATGAATATCACGGGACATTTCAAGACTATCACAAAGCATCGTCACGAGGTCATAAAGCACTGTTTCAAGGCGGGCATCCCTTTACAGGGCTTACGGCACGACCTCTCCAAATACACACCCGCGGAATTCATCCCCGGGGCGAAATACTATCTCGGCAACCGCAGCCCGAACGAAGCGGAGCGCGACGACAAGGGCTATTCCTCGGCGTGGCTCCATCACAAGGGCAGAAACCGCCATCACTTTGAATACTGGACGGACTACAACCGCATCAAACGCCGCGTGGAGCCTGTGGAAATGCCGCTCAAATACGTTGTGGAAATGTTCTGCGACCGCGTGGCGGCGAGCAAGATATACAATCCCGAAAATTATGACGACGGTTATCCCCTCACCTATTTTCTTCGCGGCAAGGATACCCGCATGATCCACCCCGCCACCTCCGACCTGCTCGAAAGCTGGCTCGTTATGTTAAAAGAAAAGGGAGAAGATGAGACGTTTACATACATACGCGGTCTGGTAAAAGAAAGCAAGGATTGATTGGAATATATTTGTATTGACATTGTATTAACATTTGCATATAATATATATGTAAAGGAGTTGATATTATGGCACAAACAATGGTAAGCTTTCGTATGGATGAGGAACTCAAAAAAAAGTTTGACACGCTTTGCGAAGAACTCGGTATGAGTATGTCCACCGCTTTTACGGTTTATGCAAAACAGATGATACGGGAACAGCGTATACCGTTTTCCGTTTCGGCAGATCCTTTTTATTCTGAACGCAATATGGCTGCTCTGCAGGAGAGCATCGCACAGCTCAACGCAGGAAAAACGGTAACGAAAACCATTGCCGATCTGGAGTCACTTACCGATGAGTAAACTTCTGTTCTCCGAAAGAGCATGGGAAGATTATCAATATTGGCTGTCAACCGATAAAAAAACGGCAAGAAAAATAAACGAGCTGTTAAAAGACACAGAATGAAACGGTTATTCCGGATTGGGAAAACCGGAACCTCTTAAAGGCAATCTCTCCGGTTTTTGGAGCAAAAGAATTGACGATGAAAACAGACTTGTATTTCATATAACCGAAGATACGATCGAAATCATACAGCTCAAAGGACATTATAACAACTAAAAAAACCGCTCGGAATGATCCGGGCGGTTTTTTCGTCTTATTTATGATACTTCTCCCCTGCGTTGATCTTGAAGCCGCGGTAGATCTGCTCCAGGAGCATGATGCGGGCGAGGCGGTGCGGGAAGGTCATTTTCGACATGGAGAGCCGCACGTCCGAGCGCTGCTTTACCATATCGGAGAGACCGTAAGAGCCGCCGATGATGAACACGATCTCCGAACAGCCCGAAAGGGCGGTGTCGGATAAAAGCTTCGCCGTATCCTCGGAGGAAAAAAGCTTTCCCTCGATGCAGAGCGTGACGACTCTGGCGTTGGAGGGGATCTTTTTCAATATTTCGCTTCCCTCTTTTTCCAGAGCCGCAGATATCTGCGAGGCGTTCGGCTCATCTGGGAGCTCGACCGCCTTGATCTCGGTGATATTCACTTTGGCGTAGGCCTTGAGCCTCTTTAAGTATTCGCCGGAGGCTTCCTCAAAGAACTTGTCTTTGAGGCGTCCGACACAAATAATATCAACAGTTAACATATGTACTCAAAATATCATAATTTTTTCCATACACCCGACGGGGGCGACGGACAACTGAAAATCCACGCCGTCCTCGGCGCCCGCGCGTTTGAGTGCGGAATGCGTGCAGGCGTAAGCGCGGTCGGGCGTGTTGTTTTCGCGGCTCAGGTGGCCGAGCACGATCCTTCTTACGCCCATATCGAGAAGTTCAAGTGCGGTATCCGCGCAGTCCGGATTGGAGAGATGTCCTATTTCCGAGCGGATACGCGCTTTGAGCGGCAGCGGATAGGGACCGAAATCAAGCAGATCCTCGTCGTAGTTCGATTCGAGCAGCACGAGATCGCAGCCGTTCAGCGAACGCAGGATATCGTCGGTCATTTTTCCGGTATCGGTGGCGATGCCGAGCGTTCTGTCCTTCATCTCCACGCGGAAACCACAGCTCTCCTTCGCGTCGTGCGAGGTGCGGAACCAATCTACGTGCATTCCGCCCACGGAAACGCCGCCGGGCATCAATTTTTCATATGTAAATTTTCCGTCCAGCACGCCCTTATTGTTCAGCCCCGCGAGCGTGCCGCCCGTGGCGTAAACGGGGATGCCGAGCGAGGAAGCGAACACGCGCAGGCCTTTGATATGGTCGTCGTGCTCGTGGGTCACGAAGATCGCTTTGATAACGCCGGGGTCGATGCCGACGGAGTTTAGCGCGAGCTTCAGCTGCTTGCAGTTTATTCCCGCGTCGATGAGGATGCCCTCCGAGGCGGAGCCGACAAAGGACGCGTTGCCGCCCGAGGAGGAGCACAGGGTACAAAATCTTGCCATAGGATCAGACTTTTCCTCCCATTTTTCCGCCGAGCTTACCGCCCTTGCTGCCGCCGCCGAAGGAGCGGTCCACGTCGAGGATGTTGGTATCGAAGGAGAATACGATACTATCTTCCACTCTCTTACGTTTGAGCGCGAGCTCGACCATGCGGTCAAGAAGCTTTTTATACGGAACGCCGATGGGCTCCCACAGATAGAATGACAAGGAGCCGGGGATGGTGTTGATCTCGTTGAGATACACCGTATCGGTGTCCTCGTCGATCATGAAGTCGATACGCGATACGCCGTTGCAGCCTAAGACTTTGAACGCCTTGACGGCCAGGGAGCGTATTTCCTCTCTTCTTTCGGGCGTGATATCCGCGGGGATCTTACGGGCAAGGCTCGCCATGCCGCCTTTGGAGCCGCCGGACTTGGCGCCGCCCGTCTTTTTGGAGCCGCCGCCGGACTGGTATTTGTCGGCGTAGCTGAGTATTTCGTCGTGCTTGGCGGGCTGTTCACATTCGGACGCTTCCGCATAGTCCACGTCGCCCACCACGGAGCAGTTGATCTCTTTTAAGTTGGTGATCGCTCTTTCGCAGAGCACCTGCGGAGCGAATTTGAAGCCGTCGTCGAGCGATGTACGCAGCTCGTCGTCGTTGTGCGCCACGCTGATGCCCACGGACGAGCCGAGGTTGACGGGCTTTACGATCACGGGATAGCCGATGCGCTCGGAGCACATTTTAATGAGCCGTTCCGGCTCGGAAAACTCGGAGGCGTTGAAGCGCAGACAGTCGAGCACGGGCACGTCGTTGTCCTTCAAAACGGTTTTCATGACGTACTTATCCATGCCCACGGCGGAGGAAGTAACGTCGCAGCCCACAAAGGGCAGACCGAGCGTTTTCAGATAACCCTGCAAAGTGCCGTCCTCCACGTTCGTGCCGTGCACGATGGGGAAAGCGACGTCGATATCGGAGAGCACGTTGCTGCCGAACTTCTTGAACGGGTAGCGCATGAGCTTTACCTTGCCCTCGATGTTCATGAGCACGCAGCGGGTGCTCTTTTTGAGCAGAGCGGGGATATTTTTGTACTCCTCGATGCAGCTGCATTCAAAGGAGGTATAGAATTCGTTGTTTTTTGTGATATAAACGGGGATGATGTCGTATTTTTCCGCGTCAAGGGAGGCTACGGCCTGCAATGCGGAAATGACGGATACCTCGTGCTCGACGCTCTTGCCGCCGAACAGTACGCAAAGTTTTATCTTCATACCGGTATCCTCCTTTTAATAGTTGTCGGGAAGGTCGTTTTCGAGAAGAACGATCTTCTTTTTGTCCGTGGAAAGCGAATAAACGTAGGCCATGGCGTCCTTGAAATCCTCGAATACGCGCAGTTTTTCCTCCGCGAATTTCGCCGAAAGAGCGCCCTTCTTTATCGCCGCGGTCTGTTTTGCGCCCACAAGCACGATGCGGTCGCACGCGAAAGCGGCTTCCCGGCCGAATTCCTCGTTCAGCTCGTCTTCCTTCTCGCCGAGCTCGACCATGCCGGGGGTCACGAGGATGCGTTCGCCGTCCATTTCCGAGAGAGTGCCGAGCGCGGCGCGGCAGCCCGCGGGATTGGAATTGAACGCGTCGTCGATGATGGTGACGCTGCCCTTTTCCACGATCTGCATACGGTGCGGCACCGCTTCGATCCGGCGCACGTACAGACGCATTTCGCTCATGGGCATACCGAAACCGTTCGCCGCGGCGATGGCGCCCACGATGTTCATTACGACGTGGCTGCCCAAAAGCTTCGTTTCAAAATTCTCGGTCGTACCGTCGGGGGCGGACACGGTGAAGGTCGTTCCCTTCGTGGTGGACTTTATATTGTACGCGCGGTAATCGCAGTCCTCGCGCGTGCCGTATTTGATGTATTTATGCTTCGGGGGATTTTCGCGGATGATATCGTTATCCCAGTTGATATAAAGCCGGCCGTCTTCGGGAAGAGCGTCGGCAAGCTCGTATTTCGTTTTGATGATATTTTCGCGCGAGCCGAAGGATTCGAGGTGCTGATCGCCGAGGGAGGTGATGATGCCGTGCTTCGGATGCACGATATCGCAGAGTTCCTTTATGTCGCCGACCCATTTCGCGCCCATTTCGCAGAGGAATATCTTATGGATGGCGCTCAGAGAGCCTCGCACGGTCTTCACGATGCCCATGGGGGTATTGTAGCTCTCGGGGGTAACGAGCGTATCCGTCCATGCTCTCAAAATCGTATACAGATAGAATTTCATGCTGGTCTTGCCGTAGCTGCCGGTGATACCGATGGTCTGCAGCTCGGGACAGGCACGAAGAAGCTGCTTCGCTTCTCTCGTATAATGCGCGTTCACACCCTTTTCCATCGGCTTGTTGATGAGATTGGCCAGCGGAATATAGAGGGGCAGGAGCGCATTCATGAGACCGATCACGGTGAACGCGAGATCTTTCTTTTCGCCCGCAAGGAAATATACGGCAAGAGCAAAGGAAGCGGCGAGAAGGATACACACCGTAACGATCATACGCTTCACACGGGGCGTGTAGACGAGCGGCTTTTTCGCGGGACGGTTACGGTTCGCGACGATCACGGCGAAGATACCGATGAACAGCGCGGCGGCGCCGAACGCCATCAGCGGCTCATTGGCGACAAGCCCGATAAAGCTCAGCGCGAACACGATGAGCTCGGGAAAATAATGCTTCGCGTTTTTGCCGAGCCACGAAAAATGGGTCGAGGCTCGGTAGCCGTTGAGCTGGAACATGTGCATATTGAATACAAGGCTCTTGAACAGCGAATACACGGACTCGAGCGTTAAAAGTCCGAAAAGGATCTGTAAATAAGGTTTCATGCTTTATCTCCTGTTACAGCTTCAAGAATGAAGCAATGATCGCGTTGAAAAGAGGCGCGTTATCGAGGAACGAGAAATGTCCCGCGCCCTCGATGCGGGCCAGCCCCGCGTCGGGAATGAGCCGTTCCATTTTTTCGGCGTCCGCAATGGGAGTCGCGGTGTCGAGCGTACCCCAGATAAGGAGCGTAGACTGTTTTATACCGGGCAGAAGAGGCTCCAGATCCTCATTCACAACGTTGACGAGGATCTTACGCATCAGAGGACTCGCGGCGCGGTAATCCGCCGAGCCCGCCATGCTCTGCAGCTTATTGAGCAGCTTTTCGTTGTGCCCCAACAGCTTTTTGCCGAATTTGCTCACGTTCTCCTTCAGCTTCTGCTCGCTGCTCTTTTCGGGACGGATGCCCGCCGCGTCCACGAGGATGATGCGGCTGATCTCAAACGGCAGATCGGAACGGTTCGCCATTTTGATGATGACTCTGCCGCCGAAAGAATGTCCCAAAAGGATGACCTTTTTCACGCCGAAATGCTCGATGAAATGAATGACGAAATCGACGTAATCGTCCACCTGCCATTCGCCGGGCGGCTCGGGAGTATCGCCCGCGCCGGGCATATCGGGCGCAAGCACACGGTATTTCGACGAAATGAGCTCGGCGCTGTTCCGGAACAAGCCGATATTCGAACCCCAGCCGTGGAGCATCACGACGGTCTCTTCGCTGTCCTTCCCGAGGGAAAAATAATTGGTCTGAATGGAGTCAATGGTAACAGTCATACTCTTTGAAAGCTCTCCTCAAAAGTCAGTTTATCTTTATATAGTACGCCGGGAAAAGAAAACCGTTCCTCAGTCTTCGGTGACGAGAGCGGAAATGTCCTCGACCTCGGCGTCCGCCCAGAGTTTTTCAAGGCTGTAGAGCTCTCTCTGGTCGGGGCTGAAAACGTGTACTACCACGTCGGAATAATCGAGAAGGATCCAGCCCGTGGAATAGCCCTCGATCTGACGGGGCTCGAAGCCCGCCTCGTGAAGCTTGAATTCCACCTCGTCGGCGAGCGCCTTAACGTGGGTGGAGGAGGTACCGGTGGCGATGACGAAGTGATCGGCAAGCACCGTTAAGTCGCCGATCCTTCTCGCCTCGATATTGACGGCTTTTTTGCTGTCGAGCGCCCTGATGGCGATCTCTGCTTTTTTATCCATATTTATTTCTCCTTTTTGTCAAGTAATATCTGATTATAGCACGCTACCGTATCGGGATGGATCGGCGCGTTTTTTTCGCTCAGTTCGTTGATGGTGAAGCGCAGACCCTCTTCCATCGCGTATTCGAGGGAAACGAGAGCGCGCTCCCGCATATCCTCCACGCCGGGATAATCGCGATCGGCGGAAATGAAATCGGCGATGAAAATGATCTTTTCGAGCAGGGTCATATTTTCCCTGCCGGTGGTATGATACCGCACGGCGGACACCATATCGTCCGGGAAATCATACGTCTCTTTTAGATAGACCGCGCCGCTCATGGCGTGCCAGAGCTTCGGAGCGTTCTTTTCGAGCCGGGTGAGAACGTCGCCGTGCGCCTCGAAAAATCTGAGCGCCTCTTCCCTGTCCTGTTCTTTCAAAACGTCGTGCATAAGTCCCGTAAGGAACGCCTTTTCGGGGTCGCCGCCGTAGGTTTCGGCCAGGCTTTTCGCCGTATCCGCCACGTTCAGAGAATGCGTGAAACGGTAGTCGGATAACCGTGAACGGATATCGGCGGTAAGGATCTCAATATTATCCGTCATTTATACAGACCTCTGTTTTTTATATAGTCGCATACCGCTTCGGGAAGATACTCCGAAGCGTTCCCGCCCGAGGCGATCGTTTCCCGGATAAGGGTGGAACTGATCTCGAGCGGTTCAAAATCGCATATCAGGCACCGGCCGTACCGACGCAAAAACTTATCGGCATACAGCTCCATTTCCGGCCTTTTATCCGCGTCTGTTCTCGAAACGGCACAGAGCGTGACCGCGGAAAGGATATCGGGAAACCGATACCACCGGTCGAACTGCAGATACTGGTCGGAGCCGATGATCAGAAAATAATCATTGTCGCCGTACTCTTTTTTGATGGCGTTCACGGTATCGACGGTATAGCTTTTGCCTCCGCGCTCCGTTTCAACGGTCGATACTTCCATACGCGGATCACTGAAGGCGAGACGGCACATATGCACACGGTCATCCGCGTGGACAGCGTCCTTTGACTTGAACGGCGAACGGTAAGCCGGAACGATCAGAAGCCTGTCCAATTCCAGCACGGAAAGCATATAGTAAGCGAGCTTTACGTGTCCGTTATGCACGGGATCGAAACTGCCGCCGTAAATTCCTATCTTCATGTTCAGTCCTTAACGCTCTTTCTGACGATGCGTTTATCTCTTCCCTTTTTGTCCTCAAAGGGGGATTTTTTCTTCACCGTGAAACGCGGCTTATCCTTGGCGGGAGCCGCCTTTTTCACGACCTTTTTCTTTTCGTGCAGCTTGGGATTATAACGATAAAGCACCATAACGCCGCCGATGACCTGCACGACCTCGGCGTTCGTTGCGGCGGCGAGAGCCTCCGCCGCCTCCCTCGCGGACAAAGGCGAGGTCTCGGTGAGCACTCTCAGTTTTATCAGCTCATGCGCGCGCAGAGCGTCGTCCGTCTGCACGATGAGGTTATCGGACATGCCGCCCTTGCCGACCTGAAACAGCGGCTCGAGCGTATTCGCCTGTCCTCTTAATTCTGCTCTTTCTTTACTTGTCATAACGTTTTCTCAACTTTCAACTCAATACTGTCAAATATACTTTTTCAGCTCTTCGGCCAAGGCTCTCAGGGAGTTTCCCCGGTGGGAGATCGCGTCCTTTTCATCGGGGGTGAGCTCCGCGAAGGACTTCTCGCCCACCATGAACACGGGATCGAAGCCGAAGCCGTTCGAGCCCTTCATCTCATAGCCGATCTTCCCCTCGCATTCGCCTCTGACGACGAAGCTCCTGCCGTCCGGGAAGACGCAGGCGACCGTGCTGACGAAACGCGCGGTGCGCTCTTCGTCGGGCGTATCCTTCAATTCGTCCAGAAGATAAGCGATCTTCTCGGGATAGGGCGTATCCTCGCCGTGATAGCGAGCGGAATATACGCCGGGACGGCCGTCCAGCGCGTCGACGCAGAGGCCGGAATCGTCCGCGATGCAGGGCATCTTTCCGTCCTCACAGCCCGATACGGCTTTGAGCATGGCGTTTTCCTCAAAGGTCTCCCCCGTTTCCTCGACCTCGCGCAGCTCGACTCCCTTTTCGGAGGCAAGATACACGTTCACGCCGAGAGGCGCAAGGATCCGGTGGAGTTCTTCTCTCTTTTTCTTATTATGAGTGGCGATTAAAAAGTCCAAACAAACCTCTCCTCTTTTTGCCGCCCTCTGCTTCGGCAGCATTCTTTTCGGCTTCCGCTTTCTCCGCGGCGAGACGCTCGGCTTCCGCTTTTTCTGCGGCAAGACGTTCCGCTTCCGCTTTTTCCGCGGCAAGGCGTTCGGCTTCCGCTTTTTCCGCGGCCGCCTTTATTTCAAGAGCCCGCGCTTCTTCCTCAAGAGCTCGGCGTTCAGCCTCTGCTGCTTCGTAAGCGGCTGCTTCTTTATCTGCCGTTTCATGCTCTTCACAAGAGTTCTCGACTGTTTCTTCTTCAGCCGTATCAGCTTCTTCCGCTGCCTCTTCGACATCAGCGGCGTACGCTTGTCCCGCAGCAGCTCCGCTTTCGCTTTCTGAGTCAGCTCCGTTTTCTTCTGCTGTGCCGATAGCTTCAAAAAGCTCTTTAACAAGCTCTCTGACTTCACTATCTTCTTCATCATCGGAAGATTGCGGCGTATAATTCTGATATTCTTCGCTGTTAACAAGTCCTTCGAGAGAATCTTTTTCATCCTTTTCATCTTCCTTTCCGGTAGCTGCCTCAAAGAGGCTCTTTGCAAACGCGCCGGGATCAAAGGGCTGCAGATCGTCGATACCCTCGCCGACGCCGATGAATTTCACGGGAAGCTTCAATTCGTTTTTGATGGAGAGCACCACGCCGCCTCTCGCCGTACCGTCGAGCTTCGTGAGCACGATGCCGGTGAGCTCCGCGACCTGCGCGAACTCCCGCGCCTGATTGACCGCGTTCTGACCGGTGGTGGCGTCGAGCACGAGAAGGATCTCGCGGTCGGCGTAGGGAAGCTCCTTATCGGTAACACGGTAGATCTTGCCGAGCTCGTCCATCAGATTTTTCTTGTTGTGAAGCCGGCCCGCCGTATCGAGAATGATGATATCGCAGTCGCGGGCGATACCGGCCTTGATCGTATCGTAGACGACCGCGGCGGGATCGGCGCCCTCTTTATGCTTCACGATCTCCACGCCGGCTCTCTCGGCCCACACGTCGAGCTGGTCGATCGCGGCGGCACGGAAGGTATCGGCGGCGCCTAAGATGACCTTTTTGCCCTGCGCCTTGTACATCGCCGCCATCTTGCCGATGGTGGTGGTCTTGCCCGCGCCGTTGACGCCGATGACGAGGATCACGGAGGGGATGGTGATAAGTCCCATATCCTCGCCGCCGTAAAGCAGGTCGGCGATGATATTCTGCAATTCTTTTTTGACCTCGGACGTGCTCTTTATCTTTTCGCTCTTTACTCTTTCCCGGAGTTCTTCCACGACCTGCACGGCGGTGACGACGCCCACGTCGCCCATGACAAGGATCTCCTCTAATTCCGTAAACAGATCATCCTCGAACGTATCGAACGAATCGAGCATATCGTCGATGGCGCCGGACATTTTATTTCTGGTTTTGGAAAGACCGTGATTTATTTTACTGAAAAGTCCCATATTGACCTCCTGACAGTTTATTCATCAAGCTTTAATTCGGCGACCATTTCCGCCGTTTTGAGTTCCAGCAGTTTGGAAACGCCGCGCTCCTGCATCGTGACGCCGTAAAGCACGTCCGCCTCTTCCATGGTGCCGCGGCGGTGGGTGATGAGGATGAACTGCGTTTCGTCCGTCATCATTCTGACGTACTGCGCGTAACGGGAAACGTTTACGTCGTCGAGCGCCGCCTCTACCTCGTCGAAGATGCAGAACGGGGCGGGACGCACCTTCAGGATCGCAAACAGAAGAGCGATCGCCGTAAGTCCCTTTTCACCGCCGGAAAGAAGGCTGAGGCTCTTTACGTTTTTTCCGGGGGGCTGCGCCTTGATGTCGATGCCGCATTCGAGGATATCGTTTTCATCCTCCAATATGAGCTCCGCCGCACCGCCTCCGAACAACTGCGTAAAGGTCTCCTTGAAGCCGTTGTTGATCGCCTCAAAACGATCTTTGAAGCGCTCCGCCATCTGGGTCGTAAGCTCGTCGATCATCCGGAGCAGTTCTTTTTTCGATTTCTCGATGTCGTCCACCTGACCGGAAAGGAATTCGTACCGCGAGGATACCTCCTTATATTCGTCAATGGCGGCGACGTTTACGCTGCCGAGCGCCTTGATCTGTCCACGCAGCTCCGAAAGACGCTGTTTCGCTTTCGGGATGGATTCGATGGGGGTGGCGATTTCGGCGGCCTCCCGGCGCGTGAGTGCGTATTCCTCGTACAGCTTGCGCTCGGTCTCCTCCTGCTCCTTTTCGAGAGCGGCTCGGCGCTCGTCGAGTCTTACAAGCTCGGAAGCGAGCTTTTCGCGTTCGTCCGTTTTCACCTTTTCCTGTTCGCGCGAATCGGCGATCGTTTTTTCGTAGCCATCACGCTCGGAAATGAGCTTCTTAACGTTTTCGCTGTTTTCGGCTTCCTTCTGCCGCAGCAATACCGCCGCGGATTTCGTGCGCTCGATGCTGTCGGCGAGATCTTCGTTTTTCTTTTCGATATCCGCGATCTCCTCATCCAACTCCGCTCTGCGCAGCGAAAGCGCTTCCCTGCGTTTTTCAAGAGATTCAATATTATCGCGTTTGGCCTGCTGTTCCTTCATGGACGATACGACCGAGAGATTGACCTCGGCCATATCGGCGTTGATCTTTTCACGTTCGGAAAGAAGCGTATCGTGGCCGCCGGTGAGCGCGGACAGCTCTTTTTCCTTGAGCTCTTTTTCCCTGACGAGAGCTTCTTTTTCTTTTCCCGCGATCTGAACGTTTTCGGAATAATACTTTATTCTTTCCTCGCCCTGCGTTTTTTCGGCCTGTAAGCCCTCTAACAAACTCTTCGTCTGGATCAGCTGCGCGTCGGTAACGGAAAGCACACGCTCGAATTCGGCTTTTTCCTCCGTCTGACGCATAATATCGGCGGCGATGCCGTCGTAATCCGCCTTTTCGCGGGAATAATTCTCGGTGGCGGCTTTATAATCGTTCGACGCCGCGCTGATCGCAAGCTCGTCCTTTTCGAGTTCGGCGGCAAGCTTTTCCATTTCGCTTCTTCTGGCGAGGAAGCCGGAGTGGCTCACCTTCGAACCGCCCGTCATGGAGCCGCCCGCGTTGATGACCTGTCCGTCGAGCGTGACGATCTTGAATTTATAGTTATATTGCTTCGCGATCGCAATGGCGCAGTCTAAATCCTCGCACACGGCGATCCTGCCCAGCAGCGATTTTACGATCTCTTCGTACTCGGAGTTGCATTTTACGAGCTCCCACGCAAGATTGATATAACCGAATTTATCGTCGAGACCTTTTTCTTCCAATATTCTGCCCTTGATGGCGTTCATCGGGAGGAAGGTGGCGCGTCCGGCGTTGGTATCCTTGAGCACGTTGATGGCGCGCTTCGCGTCGTTTTCGGTCTCGGTGACGATATCCTGCACGGAATTGCCGAGCGCCGTTTCAATAGCGAGCGTATATTCGGGCTTCACCGAAATAAGCTGCAGTACCGTGCCTCTTATACCGCGCAGCGTGCCTCTGGCTTTTTCTTTCATGACCGCCTTGACGCTGCCCTGATAACCGTCCATATTCTTTTCGGTATCTTCTAAGAATTTCAGACGGGACTGCTTTTGCAGAAGCGCTAACTTTTTATTTTCGTATTCTTCTTTGAGACGTTCTTCCTTTTCCGCCGCTTTGCGGAGCCGCATGGCAAAGCCCGCGTAAACGTTGTTCAGCTCTTCAAGCTTTTCGGCGGAAGCGTCGAACTCTTTTTTCTCGGCGTCGCGCCGGGCGGTAAGCTCGGAAACGAGCGCTTCCTTTTCGGCGAACGCGTCGTTCACGGAAGAAATACGCTTATTGATTTCCTCGGAGGAGGAGGCCGACGAACTGATCATGATGTCGGTCTGCGATATTTTCAGCGCGAGCGCGGAGATAACGGCGCTCACGGCGTTATACTCATCGGAATATTCCTCGTCGCGGCTTTTGAGTCCCAGAAGCTTTTCGGAGAGAGCGGACAAACGGACGTTCAGCTCGTCCACGAGCGCTTCAAGCTCGGCGATCTGATGCTCGTTTTCTTTTATCTCTTCGCCGATCTGCGCTTCGTTTTCGCCCTGCTGAGCGATATCGCGGCTGATGCGCTCCGCCGTTTCGTTGTTGTGGGCAACGGTGGTCTCGTATACCGCCGCCTGCTGATCGAGCGCGGACGCCTGCTCCTCCAGACGGGTATTCTCGTTTCTTAATTCTTCTATTTTGGCGTTGACTTCTCTCGTGCCCTCGGCGGCGGAGTCGATATCCGCGGAGAGCTTATCGAGCACGTGTCCCGCGAAATCATACTGATTCTGCACCACCGTGAGTCTGCCGCGCTGCTCTCTTATCTGCTCGGCGGAGCGTTCGAGAACGTTGAGCCAGAGACCGATCTCGAGCTCTTTTCTCTCGGCTGCGTACACAAGGAACTGCTGCGCCTTCAGGCTCTGCTTTTCGAGAGGACCGACTCTCAATTTCAGCTCTGCTACGATATCGCGGAGCCTTACGAGATTTTCCTCCGACTGATCGAGCCTTTTGATGGCGTCGGCGCGGCGGTAACGGTAATGGGAGATCCCCGCCGCCTCCTCGAACATATCTCGGCGGTTTTCCGAACGCGCGGACACCATTTCCTCGATCTTGCCCTGACCGACCATCGAATAGCCGTCTCTGCCGAGACCGGTATCCATGAACAGCTCGTGCACGTCCTTGAGACGCACGGGCTGGGAATTGATGATATAAGCGCTCTCACCCGAACGGTAATACCGGCGGGTGACGGAGACTTCGGGCTCGGGATTGTTGAGCGCGCCATCGGAATTGTCGAGACGGAGCGTTACCTCCGCGAAGCCCTGCGGACGGCGTTCTTTCGTTCCGGAGAAAATAACGTCCTCCATTTTGGCGCCTCGGAGCGATTTTGTGGACTGCTCGCCCAATACCCACCGTACGGCATCGGAGATATTGCTCTTGCCCGAGCCGTTGGGACCCACGACGCCCGTGACGCCCTTGCCGAATTCAAGTACCGTTTTGTCGGGGAAAGATTTGAATCCCTGCATTTCCAGTGCTTTCAGATACATAAAACTTACCTTGCCTTTTTATATTACAAAAACATTATATATGAGTTTTCACAACGAAGCCTTCGATGGTTTCATTTTCCTCAACGGAAATATCGTAGCCTTTTTCGGCGAAAAACAGAAGATTGCTCTTTTTCTGTCCCGTCATTTTCGACGTACAGCCTTTCGGCACGTACAGTCTGTACGCGCCCGAGGGAAGCTCCGCAAGCGCCTTTTCGGCTTCTCTGCGGAAAATAAGCGCCTCGCACAGCTCGCGGAACGCGGGATGATATACGCCCGCCACGAAGCCTTCCTCCACGTTTCCGCCGGAGTGTAGTCCGAGACGGATGACGCGGATACCCTCGTCCGTAAATCTTTTGAGAAGTCCGGCGCAAAGTTCCACGGTCTCGTCGAAACCGTAAGGCGTATAAACGCCCGCGCGGTAAAGCTCGGCCAAACGCGTGTTTTCAAGCACAACGGTGGGATAGATGCGCACGGTGTCGGGCTTCATTTTTATAAAGCATTCCGCCGTGCGGATATCGTCGGCAGGAGAGGAGCCGTAAAGCCCCGTCATCATCTGCAAACCGAGGGAAAAACCGAAGGATCTGATGAGTTCCGCCGCTTTATACGTCGCTTCCGGGGTATGCCCGCGCTCGTTTTTTTCGAGGACATCCGCATTCATGCTCTGCGCGCCGAGCTCAATAGCGGTGACGCCGTGTTCTTTCAGGATGGTGAGCACCTCTTCGTCGATACAGTCCGGACGGGTGGAGATCCGTATCCCTTTGAACTGCGTGCCGACGTAGAGGGCGGCGGTCTCGAGGCACGAGAGCATCGTTTCGCGGTCGATGGCGGTAAAGCTGCCTCCGAAAAAGGCGATCTCGCTGTTATCCATATCGTGCGGGCATGTCGAAGCGGTCTCGCACGCCGAAACGATATCCTCTTTCGCGATCGGCTTCGTACAGCCGGAGATGGTTTTCTGATTGCAGAATATGCACGTATGCGGGCAGCCGAGGTGAGGCACGAACAGCGAAACGTTCACGTGCTTCATACGTCGATCCCCATGAGTTTGAGGGCTTCGCGCGCGGCCGCCTGCTCGGCTTTTTTCTTGCTGTGGCCTTCGCCCGTGCCGATGCAGTTGGAATTGAGATATACTTCCACGATGAAGGTCTTGTAATGGTCGGGGCCGCTCTCCGCGGCAAGCTCATAGCGCAGATGCTCGTCGGGATTTTTCTGTATGACCTCCTGCAGAAGCGTTTTATAGTCGGTCACGGCGGCCACGTCGGTCTCGGTCTCCGATACGAAACGGAGAATGAACTTTTTCGCGGCGGAAAGCCCGCCGTCGAGATAAATGGCGGCGATCACGGCCTCGAACGCGTCGGAGAGTATGGACGGACGTTCTCTGCCGCCGGTAAGCGCCTCGCCCTTGCCGAGCTTCAGCTCCGCGCCCAATTCAAGGGTATTCGCGAAACCGGCAAGACTGCGCTCGCACACGGCGTTCGCCCGGATCTTCGTAAGCTCGCCCTCCGGATGGTCGGGAAGCTTATGATAGAGATATTCGGCGGTAACGAACCCGAGAACGGAATCACCTAAAAATTCGAGCCGTTCGTTATTGTTGTGGTGGCTCTTCTCATTCGCGAACGACGAATGCGTAAGAGCGAGCTTCAGAAGCTCCGTGTTTTTGAACTCATAACCGAGCTTTTTTTCGAATTCGGTCATTTTTTTATCTCACTTTGCTGCGTTATTTTTTATTGAATATCCGGCAATACGGCGTTCAGAGCCTCCATGGCTCTTTCGGTAACGGCGGCATAGCGCTCGCGCTTGTCGCGTATCTTGTTTTCGAGCTCGGGCAGCAAGCCGATCGCCGCGCCCATCGGCTGAAAATCCTTTACGGTCTCGTCGGCGATATATCTTGAGAGCGCGCCGAGCATGGTGGTCTCGGGAAGCGTGATAAGCGCCTCCCCCTTGAAACGCTTCGCGGCGTTGATGCCCGCGAGGATGCCCGCGGCGGCGGACTCCATATAGCCCTCCACGCCCGTGATCTGCCCCGCGAAGAAAATATCGGGATGTTCCTTCATGTTGAAGGTGCTGTTGAGAAGTCCCGGCGAACGCAGGAAGGAATTCCGGTGCATCACGCCGTAGCGCACGAATTCGGCGTTTTTGAGCGCCGGGATCATCGAAAATACCCTTTTCTGTTCGCCGAATTTGAGATTGGTCTGGAAGCCGACGAGGTTGTACATCGTGCCCTCGCGGTTTTCTTTCCGCAGCTGCAATACCGTCCACGGACGATGCCCCGTGTTGGGGTCGATGAGTCCCACGGGCTTCATGGGGCCGAAGCGAATGGTATCGCCGCCGCGTTTGGCCATGATCTCGATGGGCATACAGCCCTCGTAAACGCCCTTGTGCTTTTCGAAGTCGTGCAGAACGACCGATTCGGCGTTTATCAGTTCGTTATAAAACGCCTCGTATTCCGCTTTGTTCATCGGGCAGTTTATGTAATCGTCGCCGCCTTTGTCGTATCTCGACTGCGTAAAGGCTCTCGTCATATCGATGCTGTCCGCCGAGACGATGGGCGCCGCCGCGTCAAAAAAGCTGAGATGATCTCCGCACAGGGAGGTGATATCGCGGCTCAGAGCGTCGCTCGCGAGGGGTCCCGCCGCGA
>JAZLHN010000176.1:0-5354 GCA_045616815.1 Acutalibacteraceae bacterium | reverse complement strand
TGGGGCGCTCGTGATACTCCCTATTTCGTCCCTCTGAGCCTATGCCTTCATCGCCCACCGGGCGCGGCATAGTCTCAGACCCACCACATGGCTCCCGTATCTTCTGTAATGAGCACGTTTTTGAGGGTGTTCACCGCTTTGGTGAGGCCCTCGTTCTGGCTCATGAGGGAATCCTCGTGCTCGATGGAGAGCGCGTAGTCGTAGCCGACAAGGCGGAGGTTGGAAACGATGTCCTTCCAGTAGAGCTCGTCGTTGCCGTAGCCGACGCTACGGAAGATCCACGAGCGGTGGATCTCGTCCGCGTAGGGCTTGGTATCGAGCACGCCGGTGCGGGCGATGTTGTATTTATCCAGACGGGTATCCTTGGCGTGTACGTGGAAGATCGCGTCGCCAAGAGCGCGGATGACCGCTACGGGCTCCATGCCCTGCCAGATCAGGTGGCTGGGGTCGAAGTTCGCGCCGATCTCGGGGCCGACCGCCTCACGCAGGCGGAGCAGCGTATCGGTGTTGTAAACGCAGAAGCCGGGATGCAGCTCTAAGGCGATCTTGTTTACGCCGTGCTCTTTCGCAAAAGCGACGAGGTCTTTCCAGTAGGGGATGAGCACCTCGTTCCACTGCCAGTCGAGGATGTCGAGGAAATCGTTCGGCCATGGGCAGGTGACCCAGTTCGGGTATTTTGCGCCCTCGTGGTCGCCGGGGCAGCCGGAGAAGGTGTTGATCTGATGCAGACCGAGCTTTTCGGCGAGCAGGATGGTGTTTCTTATGGTCTTATCGGCCGCCGCCGCTTCTTCCTTATTGGGATGCACGGGGTTGGAGTGGCAGGAAAGAGCGGAGATCTGGACGCCGTACTTCTTGATGAGCGCCTTGAAATCCTCAAGCGCCTTTTCGTCGTTCAGAAGGATCTCGGGGTCGGCGTGCGCGTTGCCGGGATAGCCGCCGCAGCCGATCTCTACCATCTCGATACCGAGAGAGGTGAAATATTTAAGAGCTTCCTCAAAGGGAAGATTGCTTAATAACGTGGTAAATACGCCGAGCTTCATAATGTTGCTCCTTTCTTACTTTGCGTTTTTCTGCAGCCATTCCATGGAACGGGCGATATCGGAAAGACCGTCCGGAACGGGATCGTCGTTTTCGAGGATGAGCCATTCGATGCCGGCGTCCTTGGCGGCTTTCACAACGACGTCAAGCTTGTTGTTGCCCTCGCCGAGAGCCTTGGGCGTGCCGTCGAGACCGTGCTTGATGTGGAGGTGAGCGATCCTGTCTTTGTTTTCGGTGATGAGCTGATAGTTCTCCATGCCGGCGTGGAAGCTCCAGTAGGTATCCACCTGCATGTGGCAGGCTTCCTTCAGGCGGTCGAAGATCGTGCCGGGCTCGGTAGCGAACAGGGGCTTCTCGAATTCGTGGGTGTGGTTGTGGAAATACACCTTCATGCCGCGCTTTTCGGCTGCCTTGTCGGCTGCGCCCATCACGTCGATGACGTGGCGGAGAGCCGTTTCGGTGGAGGTGTCCGCGCCGCCGATGCCCACGGTCTTTGCACCGAGGGTGGTCATGAGATCGAGCGTAGACTCGATCTTATCGGCTGCCATATCGTCGAGACCCATGTGCGCGCCTACGCAGACAAGGCCGAGCTCATCGAGCTTTGCCTTTAAGGTTTCGGCGGAAAGTCCGAAAAATCCGGCGAATTCCACGCCGTCAAAGCCGAGTTCCTTTACCTTCTGCAGGATGTATAACATATCTTCGCCGTTTTCGATGTGATGGCGGAGAGAATAAAGCTGAACAGCAAATTTCATCTGTTTTTACCTCTTAATCGTCAAAATATACGGGCTTGCCGGTCTTTGCGGAGGTGTAGATTGCTTCGAGGATCCTCGTTACGCACAGTGCCTGCTCGGGAAGAACGCAGGGATCGGTGTCGTTGGCAACGGCGTCGAGCCACTGAGCCATATCGAGCACGGAGTTGTTCACCTTTTTGCCGTCGTAGAAAGCAACGCCGCCCGCATCGAGATTGATCTTTTCATTGACCTGTCTGCCGTGCTTCACGGAGTTGATCCAGAGGCCGTCCACGGTGTCAACGCCCGCTTCGGTACCGCAGAGGGTGTAGGTAGCCTCATGAGGATGACGGTCGTTGAGAGCCCAGGAGGATTCGAGAACGACGACCGCGCCGTTTTCCATGGTGATGTAGCCGAAAGCGGAATCCTCTACGGTGAATTCCTTGGGATCCCAGTCGCCCCATGCGTTGGCGGTGTCGGTCTGCTCGGCGAGCTTGCGGAACGTGTTGCCCACGACCATCTTGTGCTTATAGTTGTTCATCATCCACAGGGTAAGGTCGAGAGCGTGGGTGCCGATGTCGATGAGGGGGCCGCCGCCCTGCTCGTATTCGTTGAGGAAGACGCCCCATGTGGGAACGGCTCTGCGGCGGATGGCGTGCGCCTTGGCGAAATAGATCTCGCCCAGTTCGCCCGATTCGCAAACGGACTTGATATAGCGGTTCTCGTCGGTCTGACGGTTCTGATAACCGATGGTGAGCTTCTTGCCGTTTCTCTTGGCGGCTTCGAGCATCGCCTTGGCGTCGGCATAGGTCTTCGCCATGGGCTTTTCGCACATAACGTTTTTGCCCGCGTCGAGAGCGTCCACGGTGATGAAGCCGTGAGAACGGTTGGGCGTGCAGACGTGAACGATGTCGATAGTCTCATCCTTGAGAAGCTCTTTATAGTCGGTGTAGACCTTGGCGTCGGGGGTGCCGTAGTCCTTGGCGGCCTTGATCGCCTTTTCCTCGATGATATCGCAGAAAGCGACCATCTCGCACTTGTCGTCGAGCTGCGCCAAAGAGGGCATGTGCTTGCCGTTGGCGATACCGCCGCAGCCTATGATACCGATACGAAACTTTTTGTCCATGTTTTTCTCTCCTTTTATTTGCCGAAATTTTTGTTTTTTTATTTGGCTACTCTAAAAACTCGATGTGCTCAGATTGCTTAGGAATTTTTTTGTCAGATGAAACAAAAAACGCAGGGAATACTTTGTGTATTGCCGAGTATTTTTGTGAGATATGACGGAAAAAGGACAAGCAAGATGAGTGCAGGAGAGTTTTTAGAGGTGCCCTATTTAATCCGGGACTCCGGATCATTTACCGTAGCGTTTGTCGCTGAGTCCGAGCACCTTCGCCATGTTGCTCTTGCCGGACTTCATATCGACGGTGATCTTCTCTTTCTTTCCGCCTTTTTCAAGCTCGATCGCGAGCACGCCGGGGATGAGATACTCGGCGGAAAGGATCTTCGCATCCGACTTTGAGAAGAATTTTTTCACCGCGATGATATCGTCGTGATGATATTCCTCGGCGTTGTCGGAAACGAACAGCACGTCGCCGAACAGATGGTTGATACCGCCCAAAAGGATCTTCTGCTCGGTGTTGAATTTCAGATTGGAATAGCGCAGGAAGAATACGTCGGGATCGTTGCAGAAGACTCTGCCGTTCAAGTGACGGCGGAACACCGCGTTGTTGATCGAGTTCTGCGCCGAGGGGATCTCGTTGTTGACGTGGAGCTTGTTGTAGTACACGCCGCCGTAGTCGAGATCGACGTCGCAGCCGATGCGGCAGGCGTCCACGTAACCGAACGCCGCACCGAGCGGAACGCCGCAGCCCAAAATGAGCTTGTCGCCCACGCACTCTCTCAAAAATTCCATCGCTTCCACCATGATCGTGCCGCGGGACTTATTGTAGCGCGGGATCATGCACTGGGAATAGAGGAAGTCGAGCTTCACCATGTCGTAGCCCCAGTCGCCGAGGATAACGCTGAAGAAATTCCGGATGTAATTGCGTACCTCTTCGTTGTACATATCCATCGTGTAGGCGCCGCCCCACGCGAAAACGCCGAGGATGGGCTTGCCCTTTTCGTCCTTGATGACCCATTCGGGATGCTCTTTGTACGTTCTCGATTTGATCTGTACGTTGAAGGGCGCGAGCCATATACCCGCCTTGTAGCCCTTTTTATGTACCTCGTCGGCGATGTGCTTCATGCCCTTGGGGAATTTTTCGGGATTCGGATCGAGCCAGTCGCCCACGAAGGTCTCGTAGCCGTCGTCGATCTGGAAGATGGAAACGCTGTCCTTTACGCTGTTGAGAGCGTTTAAGTCGCGCAGGATGATCTTCTGGTCGATGTTCTGGAAATAGTTATACCACGAGGTATAGCCGGACATGTGGTCGAGGCGGGGCTTGCCGATGTTCATGGCGGCGAAATAGCGGTCGAATACGCCGTCGTAGGTGCCCGCGAGAGTGACGATATCGTAAAGCTCGTAGTCTTCCGTGATCGTTACGCCTTCCACGTCCTTGGAGATCGTGACGGTATCGCGGTTCATATCGGCGTAGATCACCGTGAAGCCCTGGCGCTCGGTCAGAGAGCCGATGAGGAACACGTCTTTGCCGTTTCTTATATAGGTGTAGGTGTGGGAGTAGAATTCGCCCGCCTTTTCGGGGCATCTGACGAAGCGCGTGTCGGCGGAGATACCGGCGAGATTGCGGAGCGGTCCCACGGCGATGGGGATGATATCGCGCATTTTTTCGTCGCGCGCATATTCCTTCGAGGTCGTCCACGCCTGATAGCCGTTGCTGAAAAAGCGATCCGTTTTGTTGAATTTATAGCCGAACACCGCGTCCACGCGGAAGAGCTCGATCTTTGCCTTGGGGCAGATCTTCGCTTTGAAGCTCTCTTTGTCCTGTACGGCCTCTATTTTATAATGCTCGTTTTCGGCGGCCTGACACGTTATCTTCTGTCCGTTATAAAAATAAGTCACCTGATAAGTCGGTTTGTTCATGGCTCTTTCCTTTCTTATAAGCTTTTGAGCAGCGTGATGGCGGCTTTCGCGTCGTTTTCGAAATCGTCGGTGCCCGCTTCCACGGAGCAGCGCTCGCAGCCCGCGTATTCCAGTGCGTCGATGAACGATTTGTAGTCCCATTCGTCCGCGTGCATCGGATATCTTCTCTTGGAGGGCTCCGCGATGTGCGCGTGATAAAGAGTTCCCTTCACGTCGCGTATATCCTTGTCGGTGTCGCCCGCCTTCGCCATGTGGAAGAGGTCGCCGAGACCCTTTACGCGGTCGCTGTCCGCCATCGCGGCGAGCATGACGCCCTCTTTGACGCGGGTGATGATGTTGCAGTCGGCAAGCGGCTCCACGACCACCGTAACGTCGTATTTCGCGGCGAGGGGTGCCACGACCTTTTTGAGGAACGCACCGAGCTGCTTCACGGCTTCATAATAAGGGAAATCGCCCTCGATCTCACGCGATCCGCCGGAACCGAAAACAACGGTCTTAAGTCCGATCTCTTTACCGCGGGCAAGGCCTCTTTCCACGTACTCCCACGC
>JAZLHN010000175.1:0-3056 GCA_045616815.1 Acutalibacteraceae bacterium | reverse complement strand
CGACCACCCGTGCATACACGGTTTCCAAGCTCATTGAGCACGTCACGTTACCCGTCAACGCATATGATTTCGGCGCTGTGGCTGCCAGCGATACCCGTCCCGTGAACGGAGATACAGTCAAGGCGGCGATCAACGGCACCGGCAGCGGCATTACGCTTACCATGGACGCGGCGAAAAATCTGACGGTCGCGCTTCGTGACGCTCTCGGACAGAACATTCAGACGGGTACGGTCAATCTTCCTTTGGAGAGCATGGTGGTCGGCGGCAGATACGCGGACGGCGTTCTGTACCTCACGATCATCGACCGGGAAGAGGAACTGCCGATCCCGATCGAGGATATCGTCAGCGGACTTGTTCCAGATTCACGCACTATCGCAGGTATGCCTCTTTCGAGCGATATCACAGCATCGGCCCTCGCCAACAGTATCGGCGGCGAGTTAGGGTATATCAACGCAGACTGGGGAGAGACGGACTCCGCAAGCGCGGCGTATATCCGACGTAAGCCGACGATCCCCACCGTACCGACCAATCTTGTGACCGGATACAATAACACGGCGTATACGATGCGTCCTCTCACGCAGTCACAGTATAATGCTCTCGGTACAAAGGACGCAAATACGCTGTATCTGATAACGGGGTGATGTGATGGCGCAATATATATTGTCTCCGACGGCGTATAAAGCGCGGTCGGGTTATGATTCGTATGACGCAAATCATCCCGTATCAAATGCTTTTGATGCTAACGTTGATACGTACTGGACAATAGGCGGAACTGCAAGCACATTCGACTGGTATTCGCAGAAGTGTTTTTACGGCTTTGATCTATCGCAGATACCAAACAGCGAAACGATCGTCAGCGCACAGGTCAGATTAACGTATTCGAAAACGGGATCAAGTGACCGTGTTGCTTGCTGTTTCGCAAAAGAGCTGAGCCCGAATTATTTAAGCTATAACGCTTTGGGATCGATCATGAGGCTTGCGGAACCTGCAGGCACAGCCGCCGAAACACATATAACGATAAATGTACCGGAAGCCGTCGATTATCTGAATTCATACAGAAATCAGATCGTCTCCGGGGAAAAAAATTTCGGTGTGAATTTTGAAGCGGGATACCGTTATATCCGGCTGCATGAAGTGAAAATAGTGATCAAGACCGAAGAAGCATCGAAAATCTTCTTAGGCGACAGTCCCGTGACGAAAGCCTATCTCGGCAATACACCTCTTACCGGGATCCATCTCGGTGATACCAAACTTTTATAAGGAGCTGATCCTATGGCAAAAAAGAAAATATACATTGACGCCGGACACGGCGGCGACTCCGTCGGCGCGTCCTATAAGGGCAGACTCGAACAGGACGATACGCTGAAGCTCGCCCTTGCGGTGGGCAAGCTCTTGTCCGTGCAGCCGAATATCAGCGTGAAGCAGAGCCGCGTAAAATCGGTCAATCCGCTGATATCGACCAGATGCAATGAAGCGAACAAATGGGGCGCGGATTATTTCATCAGTATCCACCGCAACGCGTTCGCTCCGGAAAAGGCGAACGGCGCGGACGTGTACGTTTACAGTAAGGTCGCGGTCGGCGGCGAGACCTACAACAAGGCGAAGACCATCCTTGACGAGCTGTGCAGAGCGGCGGGCTTCAAGGAGCGTTCCATCCACCTCGGCGCGCCGAGCTACTCGGATTTCGGCGTGAACAGACTCACGAACATGAGCTCCTGTCTGCTTGAAGTCGGCTTTATCGATTCGACCGTGGACAACAAGATCTTCGACGATGAGTTTGAAGCCATGGCGCAGGGCATCGCCAAAGGACTCTGCGCGGCGGTCAGCGAAAAATACCGTCCGTTCGGTGATCTCGACGCGGATGGCGACGTGGACTCCGCCGACGCGAGACTTGCGTTAAGATACGCGGTCGGACTCGAACAGATGAAGGACGATATCAAAGCCATCGGCGATATGGACGGCGACGGAAAGCTGACTTCCGCGGACGCGAGACTTATTCTGCGGAAAGCAGTGGGGCTGGAGGACTGAACGTGGCGATCGACGAAGAAAAAAACGGATTCCCCGACGATACGGCGGAGCCTGACTTAACGCCGATCTACGACGAAGAGCACGGAAAACACGGCTTCGTGGAGGGCGTAAAAAACGGCTGTATGAAATGCACGATCCGACAGAGGCTCAAAAGCAAAACGGTATGGGCGGGCATCCTCGCCCAGCTCGCCGTGATTGCGGACATGATCTACAAGATCGTTTCCTTCGGCTGGAATATCTCCCTCGGCGAGGGCATCGTATTCGCCCTGTTGGAGATCGTGACGCTCTTCGGCGTGTTCAATAACCCGACGAGCGCGGACGAATTTTAGGAGGAAAAATTATGGCAACACCGGAAGGCTGCCCGTGCGAGACCGTGAAAGAACTGAAAAGCGCGGTGGAAAAACACGAAAATCAGCTGAACAAGGGCGAAACGAACTTCGCCCTCATTCAGCAGGATCTCGGCTATATCAAGGCGAGGCTGGATGAAAAGAAAAAATTCAATTCCCAGACGGCGGCAAGCATCATTCAGGCGGTGTGCTCTCTGCTCATCGCCGCGGTGGCGGCAAAACTCGGGATAGGATAAAACGGCAAAAAAAATAAAAATAATGCTTGACAACGGCAAAACCTTGTGGTATAGTATCCCTTGCTTGAGACGAAAAGTTTCAGCCAGTCGGTGTCTATAACATTGAGGTTCCACCCGTTCCCATCCCGAACACGGTAGTTAAGCTCAACTGTGCCGAAGATACTTGGCGGGCAGCTGCCCGGGAAAATAGGTCGTCGCCGACACTTAAAGCACTTCTTAACGAGGTGCTTTTTTTGTTGTTTGTTCGGTAAAAATGCTCAATTTTTAATAATATCCGTTAATTATCGGCACGAAACAAAGGTTTTGCCGGAAAATACTTGTAAAAAAAATATTTTTGTATATAATGGATTTGTAATTACAGGAGGTAATTGAAATATGAAAAAATTAACAAGAGGTCTGTTCGTTTATATCCTTGTGCTTGCAGCGGCGGTTTTATGTTCCGGAA
>JAZLHN010000174.1:0-5498 GCA_045616815.1 Acutalibacteraceae bacterium | reverse complement strand
GTCCGTAGTATAAAACACAATAAATAATTGTTTTTTTGTATCCAAGTTGTTTTAAGGGGTGTTTTCAGGCTTTTGCTTTTGAAAAATCCCTTATTTTGTTTGGTTTTATACGATCTTCGCTTTTTTTACATCCCCTTTTTTTGCCGAAAAATGTGTTTACAGTCGATTATCCCTTTGTAAAAGCATTTTGTTTTCCTTATTACAGTCCCAGGATCACCTGAAAAACACGTACGATCCTAAGTCCGATATTTCTTAAAAATTCGAGCACTCTTTCAAAGATATTCACGCCGTTTCCGGAGGATTCCTTCTTCCCGGTAAAATCGGAATGAACCGTAGAGATCCATTTGATAAGGCCGTTCGGGGCAGTCATATTCACCGTGTTTCCGTTGCCGTCCACCGTGGTCATTTCGGGATAATTCCCATTTCTGAGGGTGTGCAGGTCGTAGGTGATGACACCGGCAAGGTGGTGGTTATCGCTCGAACGGCTTCCGTCCGGCAGATACACCGTGCCGAGCGTGGACAGACGGCAGTTTTCGGGATGATCGTTGTAGCTGCACACCCTGTTCCAGATCGGCATAGTGGAAAGCGTATAGTTCACCACCGGGTCCTTTGAGCTGGCAATGAGCCATATAGCGGTACCGGAGGCTTTCTGTACGAGCGCTGCGGAGGGAGCTTCCGTGGAAGCGATCGGGAACGCCGCCGAGAAATATTCGGGATAAGCGTCAAGCATCATCCACACCATCGCGCCGCCCTGCGAGGAACCGCTGATGGCGATACGCGTGGTATCCACGTTATTCTTATGCTGTTTAATAAAATCGTCGATCAGCGCGTGAAGCGGCTCAATGAGCGATTCTCCCCAGAAAGCGTTCCAGTTTTCGGGGGCACGGGGAAGCACGATAAACGCGCCGCCCTGCGTAAAACGGGACTGCAGCTCGGAAGACGTCCAGTAAGCCATGTCACTGTCGGCAAGCTGGGAGCCGACATAGGAGCCGTGACCGATACCGTGCAGAAAAATAACGATCGGATATTTCGTATTATCGGATGCACCGACGGGAGAATAATATTCGTAATCGAGAGCAAAGCCGCCCACGCCGGGTGCCACGGCGGATTCAAATTGATTCCGAAGCGCTTTTATCCCTGCCGAGGTAGGCAGAGGTTTTTTGGAAGCCGCTCCCGCCGGAAGCATGAACAGGAAAAGCATCAGAGCTGCAAGAATCAAGGCGATCCGTTTTTTCATTTTTCTTTCTCCTTTATGTATCTTATGGTCATATTGTACAATAATCCTCTTTATTCTGTCAATAAACTGTTTTTTTGATTGTGTTAAAACCGATCCTTTTTGCCTTCAGTGAAAACAATAAATTGCAGGTTATCGGCTTGTCGACGCTAACCTGCAGTGTTAAGTGTTAAGATCAGGCGAATTCTCCTGTCAATTTCTTAAAACTTAAAACTTTAAACAAAAATTTACCGCGTGCTTATTTCCTGCGCTCTTCCGACATGGTTTGCATTATATAAATGATAATATAATATAAAAAACGGAAGTGCAAAAAATGGAAAATGCAAAAACAAAAATTCTCTCCCGTGAAGGAGACAAAAAATTCTCAGTAAAAACAGCCGTGCAGTTTTTTTTCGCGGCGGTCGCCTTTCTGCTGGCGGGCGTGAGCTTCGACGGAGACATTTATCCCTTCGCTCTCGCATTCGCGGGCGGTGCACCGGAGCGTTATCTTCTCAGTGTCTGCCTCGGCGTTTCGGCGGGAACGCTCGTGTTCAGCCCGCACATATCTGCGCTCCGGTACGTTTCTTCGGCAGTGCTTCTTTTTTTTGTCCGCACAACGGTAAAAAAACGTTTCCGTGAAACGTACGCCCTCTATGCCTGCCCCATCGTTACGTTTCTGTGCCTCATCACGTGCAGTCTGACCGTATCGCTTGCCTTCAGCCCCGATTTTTCCACGCTGCTCCTCGAAATATGCGATGCGGTGATCGCCGGGGCATGCTCCATTTTTTCCTACCGTGTATTTCAACTTATTACGTCGGGCGTCATACCGGGAAGCCTTTCCTCCGGTGATACCGCCTCCTGTATACTGTGGGGAACACTCATTCTCACCTCGCTCGGGCGGTGGGAGATCCGCGGATTTTCCCCCGCACGCTTTGCGGCGTTTTTCGCCGTCATGCTTCTGTCCTTTTGCTGCCGTGAAACGGCGGGAACGATCACCGGCATATGCACCGGACTCGTTTTCGGACTAACCGGAGCCCAGCCGCAGCTTCTTCTCGCGCTTCCGCTTGCGGGCCTGCTGTGCGGACTGTGTGCCGAACACGGAAAAATTGCCGTTGCGTCCGCTTTTGCCGCAGCGAACATCTTATCTCTGCTTCTCAAAGGGGATGCCGGAACGGCTCTCGTCGCCGCGGCGGAATTTACGGCGGCGTCACTGCTCTTCGCTTTGCTTCCCTGCCGTTTTCTTGACTTTTGCGCCGACCGGCTGCTCCCGCTCGCGCGCACCGGTATAGCGGACGACTGCCGCCAACAGCTTTCCGCGCAAATGGAAAAGAGTGCAAAAGCGGTAAGGGATATGGCATATTCCGTGGAAGCGGTATGCCGGATGCTTTCACGCACGGACAAGCCGGATCTGCGTTCGATACCCGCCGACGTAAAAGACGACGTGTGCGCCGATTGCATGAAAAACCGTTTCTGTTGGGAACGAACGTCTCCGATCACCGAGAAAGCCTTCGGAGAAAGCCTGAAAACACTTAACGAAAACGGACGGCTGACCCCCGATACACTTCCGAAACGTCTTTCGATCGTATGCAGAGAAAAAAACGCCGTCTGCGACAGCTTCAACCGTCTTTACTGCGAGCATAACGCTCGTCTTACGGCAAGAAGCGAAATATTTGAAGCCAAAGCACTTGCCGCAGCACAGCTTCGCTGCACTGCCGATATCATGGAAGACGCAACGGCCAGAGCAGTGAACGCCTCTCCTTCCGACGATAGACTCACGGCGATCGCCGAACGTGTTTTCTCCTCATTCGGTTATGAATTCAGCTCTCTGCTCGTGAGCGGCGCCAAAAGCGGCCGATGCGTTATAGAACTTCTGTGCACGTCGCTCCCGAAAAACACGGATGAAAACGCCCTTTTGCAGAAGCTCGCCGAAAAAACGGATATTTCCTTTCTGCGTCCCGTGCGTCATGAACACCGCGACGGCGGTACGCTTCTCACCCTTTGCGAAAAGACCCCTCTCGTTATCCGGTATCACAAGACCTCCCGCATCGGCGACGGCGAAAAACTGTGCGGCGACACCTGCGAGGCTTTTCCGGACGGCAGAGGGAATTTCTACTGCGTTCTGAGCGACGGCATGGGCAGCGGTACCCACGCGGCACTCGATTCCGTGATGACTTCTTCTCTGTTTTCCAAGCTCATGCGGGCGGAATTCTCCGTGGATACGGCGCTTTCCGCCGTCAATTCGGCCCTCTCGGTAAAATCCGCGGACGAAACACTTGCCACGCTCGATATTCTGACCATAAACCTTTACGACGGCTCCGCCTGCGTGTATAAAGCCGGTGGATCCTTCAGCGTTATATGGCGCTCCGGCAAAACGGGGATCATCGAAAAAGCATCCATGCCGCTCGGCATCCTCCGGGAAACGCATTTCGAAACGACACGCCTGACGCTGAAAAAGGGCGACAAGGTACTGATGCTCTCCGACGGCGCGCAAACGCTGCCCCCGGAATTTTTCAAGGAGCTTTTTGATGATCACCGCAATGCCGACCCGAAAGAAACCTGTTCACTCGTTATCGACGCCGCAGTAAAGGCATCACCTTCCGGCCGGATCGACGATATCACGGCAGTATGCATACATATCATTTAAGACTTGACCAGGCGAAAAAAAAGATATATCATATATTTATTGTTTTCCACAGCGGCAAAATCACTTTCGGAGGCGGAATATTATGACTGATATCATTATTATAGGAGCGGGACCCGCAGGGCTTACCGCCGCGCTTTACGCTTTGCGTGCCGGAAAAAGCGTACTTGTGATCGAGAAAGGTATATTCGGCGGACAGATGACGTTTTCGCCGAAAATCGAAAACTTTCCCACCGCGATAGAGATCTCCGGCAATGAATTAGCGGACAAAATGGTGGAACAGGTGCTCTCCCACGGCGCTCAGATCGAAATGGATACGGTAGTCTCCGTTGAGGATGGCGGCAAAACGAAGATCGTACACGGCGAAAGCGGCGATTATGAAGCCAAAGCCGTGATCATCGCCACGGGCGCGGCGCACAGGCATTTAGGACTCGACCGTGAAGAGGATTTCATCGGAAACGGCATTTCCTTCTGTGCGGTATGCGACGGTGCTTTTTACAAAGACCTTACCGTTGCTGTGATCGGCGGCGGAAATTCCGCGATGCAGGAAGCCATTCTTCTTTCCAAAACAAGCAAAAAGGTCATCATGGTACAGAATCTTTCCTTCCTCACAGGCGAAGGAAAACTCAAAGAGGAGATCGGAAACACCTCCAATATTGAGGTCATCTACGACAGCGTGGTCGAAAGCATCCTCGGCGATGCAGCCTTTGAGGGCATACGTATAAAAAACACCGTCACGGGCGAAGCTTCCGTTATTAAAGCGGACGGTATGTTCGTTGCGATCGGACTCGTACCGGAAACGGCGGAATTCAAAGACCTGGTCACGCTCGATAAATTCGGTTATATAGACGCGGACGAATACTGTCTTACAAACGTACCGGGCATTTTCACAGCGGGCGACTGCCGAAGGAAAACCGTTCGACAGATCACCACCGCCGCCGCGGACGGTGCGGTCGCAGCACTCGCCGCATGCAAATACGCAGAATAAAAGGGAGAGAGAAATATGATCATCGACAAAATCGAAAATGCGGGAAAATATGTAAACGTTCATCCGGAATTCAAAGCAGTGTTTGAGGTGCTTGCCTCTCTTACCGCCGACAGCGAAGAAAAACGGCGTGACGTGGATGGAGAAAAAGCCTTTGTCAATCTTTCGTCTTACGTAAACAAACCCGTAAGCGAATGCAAATTTGAATCCCATGCCCGGTACGCCGATATCCAGTACGTCGTATCCGGTCATGAATACATCGACGTCACTCCGACCGACGGACTTACCGCGACTGAAGACAAACTCGAAACGAACGATATCGCTTTTTACGCCGATCCGGCATCCTTTACGAGAGCCGATCTGACCGAGAAGACCTTCGTTGTACTTTTCCCCGGAGAAGCCCACCGTCCGCTCGTGGCGCCCGATGATAAAGGTATTCAGACCAAAAAGGCCGTAGCAAAAATTCTGATGAGATAAAACAAAAAGGAAAGCCGCCGACTGCGGCTTTGTTCTTTGGAAACGATAAATTGCAGGTTATCGGTTTCGCAGCTGCGGGAGCACGTAGGGTTCGCCGCCCTCGGCGAACCGTATGGGAGCGCCCGGAGGGCAACGGAAAAAACAAACAACGGATTGCTCAAATTCGTTGTAATTGTACGGCT
>JAZLHN010000173.1:0-75813 GCA_045616815.1 Acutalibacteraceae bacterium | reverse complement strand
CATAACGCCTCCCCTTTTAGGGGAGGGGTGATCCCCCGCAGCGCGGGGGAATGTCACGAAGTGACAAGGGGGACGGCGCCGTCAGCGCGACCTTGTGTCGGTGGAGAGGTTCATTGCTCGGTTTACCATAAAATTGTTGTCATAGCGGCATTTATAGAACCTCTCCGCCACGCTTACGCGCGGCCCTCCTTTTCTTAGCAGAAACGGCAGACCCTTTTGTCTGCTTCGCAGACATTTCCCCTAACAGGGGAATCTCCTAAAAGGGGAGGCGTTGTGTTAGATATGTTTCGCTCGCTCCCGCAACTACTCCGCCGATAAACTGCCATTTATCGTTTTCCTTTTCCCTTGATTTTTTGCCATAATAATGCTAAAATCGCCTTATCGAAGGGCGGAATAGATATGTTAAAAGAAAAAAAACAATTTAATATTAAATATGCCGCGTTTTTTTTCGCGTTTCTTTTGCTGTACTCGTTTCTGATCGTGCGGCGCTGCGATCTGCCGCAGGTCAAAGACGTTACCTATCTTTTCCACTGCGTCGATTTCAGTATGGGCTTTTTCTCCCGTCTGCTGCCCGGAGGGATCTATAATCTTCTGGTCGGCTCTCCGTCGCACACTTCCGCGGCTATATATGAAACCGCGCTTTTGCTGCTCGGCTCGGCGGGGATCGCCGTGCTGCTCTCCCGATTCATGGTCTCGGTACCGGATCCGAACAAAAAAACGGCGTTTTGTCTTATCGCTTTTTTCCTCACCGGTTCCTGTACTTTCGCTCCCTATTGGTATGAGATCGGCATGCTCGACGTATCGTGGATCTATATATCCCTGATCTATATAGCCGCTTTACGGTCGAAATATATTAAATGGGTGCTGTGCCCCGTGCTGCTCTTTGCCGCCTGCATGGTACACCCGGGCGCGATCATAACCTACGTCCCGTTTCTGAGTCTGCTGACCCTGTACGTTTTCGCCAAGGAGACCGATAAAAAAGAGAAGCTCAGAAAAGGTATTGTTTTTCTTTTGTGCGTCTCGACAGCCCTCGGCAGTTTTATGTATTTTACGGTCAACGATAAAAAGAACGTAAACGTCAGTCTTACCGAGTTCAGCGGGATCTTAGAGGAGCGCGGCGCGGAAATGACGCGCTATTTTGAGGAAATACTGTTCTGCACTCCGGAAAACTATACGCAGGAATATTACGATATGCAGGTGACGAACGGCGATTACACCGGATCACCGTTGACGCCCGTTTTCAGCGGAGAACATCTGCCCGCGCTTGCCTCCCTCGGCAACGCGATAGCCTATCAGCTGCAATATCAGCTTTATCTCATGAAGACCGGCAGTATCATAAAGGACGTTATCATCGAGGCAGCCGTACTGCTGCTGATCCTGCTCCCTCTGCTGATATTATTTTATATTTTCGCCGTAAAAAAGTTCCGGGGAGCAAAAGGCAATGCGCTGCTTCGCTTTACTTATCTTTGTTTCTTTTTCATGTTTCCGCTCGCCGCTTTCTGTTCGCTTTTCATTTCCACGGATTCCGTCCGCTGGATCGCGCACGGCTTCCTGTGTCTGTTCACGCTCACTCTTTACGTTCTTTACGACAATAAAGAAGACTGGCGCATCATAAAGGATTATTTTTCCGGTTTTTCACCCGTCGTCGGTACGGCGTACTTTTTCATCTACGCGCTGACGATCCTCGATCCGTACGTGTAAAGGAGGACGGCCGCATGAAAAAATCAAAAATCATTCTCAGCTTTGTCTTTCTTGCCGCGGCAGCCGCGGCGGCGATCTACGCCGTAAAAACGTATAATTATGATCCGCTTTTCTATCCGCAGAAGGACAGCATCGTCTTCCTTTCGGTTTTCGCCGTCTGCGCGATCGTTATGACGGCAATAAACAACGGACTCGTTTCCCTTATCCTCTGCACGGCGGCAGTCGTAACGGCAAGTGTCTTTCTTCTGCCCTGCTCTTATCTGATATTTCCTCCCCTGCTTATTATATGGTTGTTTAAGAATATCGACCGCGCGGACACCGCCGGCAGGATATGCCGCGCAGCCGCATTCGCGCTTGACGGCGCCGCTTTTATCCCGTTTGTGATCGGATTTTCAAAAAGTCTGGAATTTTCCGCTTTTTCCGAAGATGGCAGAGAGAGCGTGTTCGGCTATGCCGTCAGAGGCCTTCTGTTTCTGTTTGCGGCATTCGGCGCGTTCGTATTTTTCAAAAGCTTTTCGCTTATAAGAACAAAGAAGGCGGCTCAGAGCAAAAAGAAAAAGGCCGCCGAAGCTCGGGAATATCCCGAAAGACTCCATACGGTCTATCTGCTTGCCGCCGTAAATACCTTTGCTTCCTTCGTTTACAGCCTGGCAACGGATGATAACGCTTTGGTCTGCGTTTGTCTTATCGCATGGGCAGGCTGCTACGCTGCGCTGTATTTATGCGGCGAACCCGTAACGAACACTTTGAAAGAAAAAGCGGAAGCGTTTTTCATATGATCTTCCTCAATTAAAAAAACAGGATCCGATATCCCGCTGCCGGGATATCGGATCTTTTCAGTCTGCCTTGAATATCTCCGCCACCGCGCCGAGACGCTGCAAAAGAAGGATCTCATCGTTGCGGTTGTATACGTTCAGATCGGCGTCGTAATACAGCCCGTCCGTGATCGCGCCGATGCGCTTGCCCTCAGCGTCGTAAAACGTGGTACCGACCTCGACATCCTCAAAATAATAGGTATAGGCGATGATATCGACCTCGCCCGCCTCGTTATAATACCAGCTGTAAACGTCGTCGCCGATGTAGAAAAGCCTGCCGTCTTCGTTATAGTACGCCGAATAAACATAGGTGCGCTTTTTCGCATTGTCGCTGTCGGTGAGAATGACGAACGCCATCCTGTCCGAGAAGACGAAATACTGATCCGATCCGTGCTTATAGATCTCCTGCGCATAGGTATCGGGATCGAAGGAATCCTCCGCCCGGATGGGAGTGTATCTTCTGATTTTATCGGCGTTGAACGTAAACGGCAGTTCCATGGGCACCTGCGTTTTTTCGACGTCGATGGTCTTCGGCGACATCTCGTCGATCGACGGATATTCGACGAACACCGTGATGGTCTCCTCCGGCTCGGTCTCCACCATATAGGTGGATATTTCTTCTTTTTCCGCGGGTTCCCCGCACGCGGCGAGGCACAGCACCGTAATAAGAACGGTCAGCAATGCGACGATCTTTTTCATAGCGTGTCCTTTCGGGAGCAGTCTCACGGCTGCTCTTTTTTATATTTCAGGCGATAATCCCTGACGTAATCTCTGCCGTATTTGGATAAATAGAGCAGCAGGTGATCGGTGTCGGTAAAGCCGAGGCTCCACATACTGTCCGCCGTTTCGGCAAGGAAGCGGCGTTCAAAGGTCATGCGGTCGTGCTTTACCTTTTCCATGGTCGTATTCAGGGAATGATAGCTGCACGAAACGTGGAAATCGCCGTTGGACCGATAATCGGTGATGCCCACGGAATTCAACTCATTTTTGAGAATGGCGTTCTTTTTGAGCGCGAAATTCGATGGCGTACAGCTGTTGATGAGCATTCGGTCCTCGATCACGTCGATGGTGGACTGCAGCTCCTCGGGTGTTTCGGTGGGGAAACCCAGCAAAAACGTACACTGCGTCCACATACCGATCTCCACACAATCCCGCAGGATGCGCGTCCTGACCTCAGGGTCGATGCCCTTGTTCATGAGCTTGAGAAGACGCGGAGATTCCGCTTCGTAGCCCCATGAGAAAAATTGAGCTCCGTTATCGTGCAGTTTTTTGAGCAGCCCCTTGGTAAAGCCTTTATCGAGCCGCGCGAACGAATAGAACCGGATATGGACGCCGCGGGCGTTCAGTTCATCGACGAATTTGTCGTAAAACGGTGCGGGCACTGCCTCGTCCACGAAAATAAAATGAGAAACGTCATAGCGCTTCACGAGATACGCCACCTCGTCGGCGGCATGGGAAACGCTCTTCATATCGAATTTCTGCTGTCCCGTGTAGAAATCGCAGAACGTGCATTTGCTCCAGTAACAGCCCTTGCCGAGCTGCACGGGCAAAACGATATCGGGGGAAAAATACTTTGAAAAATCGTAATCGCCGAAATCGGGATAAGAGAGAGCATCGAGATCGAGCAAGGGCGCCGTTTCGTTCGTGATCACCGTGCCGTTTTCGCACCATACAAGCGAATGCACGTCCTTAAGCTCTCTTTCGCCGTTCATATACTGCGCCAGCTCCACAGCGGCGGTCTCCCCGTCGCCCACGGAAACGAAATCGCAGTAAAGCGAAAAGAACTCGGGATTTTCCTTGATCTCGGTGATGATCTTATAGACGTAGTTGCCGCCCATACACACCTTTTTGTCCGTGCGCTCTTTTATCATCCTGCCGAGGGTGAGCGCGGGGATGAGCTGGCTTAAATCGGTCATCGAAATGCCGATGAGGTCGCAGCCGTCGAGCGGGATCTCGCTGAATTTGTGCTCATAATACGGGATGAACATATTGCGGAACGGATCGAAGCACTGATCTTTCACATCGTCAAAGGAAAACGACATGACCGGATCGGCAATGAAATTGTCGAGCATGATCTTCGACGGCGCGTAGGGCAAAGATATGATTTTCAGCGCGTCAACAAGAGTATCCTTGGCGCGGAACAGCGTTTCCGGCTCGTAAAACCGCTCTTTGTCCTTCAGTACGCTTACGGAGTCCTCCACGTTTTCGATCGTGCGTTCTGCATGACCGTTTTCGTTCGCAAGAAACCCGGCGATCGTTTTATACCGCAGAAGGCGTGTACGCACGTCCTTGGAATAGGTATTGAAATTTTTTTCGGGCTCGTCAAGGCCGTCCGCCAGTTCTTTCAGTGCCGGAAGCTGCACTTTCGCGTTTTCCAGGCTGCTTTCAACGAAATCCCTTTTCAGAACGTCGTTGAAAAATTCGATATTCAGATCGTAGGAGGCGGCCTCATACCCGGCGGCTTTGAGCTGACCGACAAGGATCGCTCCGGAAAGATACGGATTCATCGGGTACCATTGCGGTACGGAGATAAAAAGTGTTTTCATAAAATATTTCCTCGCGGAAGATCAGTATTTTAAGGTGACGTCGCTTTCGGCAAAAGCGCGGCAGGGGTGGATATAGCCGTATTTGATATCGGCTTTGCGGCGCGCATCGTCTTCGCCGTCAAAAGCATGGGAAACCGTTCCGTTTATGAGCCTTGCGCGGCAGAAAGCGCAGTCGCCCGTGCGGCATTTATTGAAAAGCCTCACGCCGTTTTTTTCAAGCGCGGTCATCAGCGGCTCGTCCGAAAAGCAATCGAACGAAAACGTATCGTCACCGCAAATAACGGTGCAGGTGAATTTTTCACGCTGCGCGTTTTTCACGGGCGCGTCGGTATATAATGTCCGGACGTGCTTGTCGGAGAATATTTCTTCCGCCTTTTCACAGAATTCCTTTTTGCCGCAGAGAAAAACGGTGTCGGCGTTTATCTCTTCGGCGGCGGGAACAGACTGTGTACTCTCACACAGAAAAATATCGGTGTTTTCATTGTGCCGCATGGAGAGCGCCGCGCCCCGGCCGGTGCTGTCGGCGATCACCGCCGAGGAAACACCGTCCCGCAGCGGCTGACGATAAAAATACCCCATCGGCGCGCCCGAAACGAGGGGAGCGCCCTCTTTAAGCACGGAGAAAAAGCCGTAAACCGCATTTTCTTTTTCAACGCTTATTTCATAGCTTCCCTTCAGCGCGTCGGACGGCGCGCCGCTCAGGAAGAAGGGATATATATTCTCTCCGCAAAGGATATTGATATACTGCCCCGCACGGAAAAACGGAAGCTTTCCGTTTTCGCATCCCAGCGTCAGCGTGAGCGTACCGTCGCCATCCTCCGTTTTTGCCGAAACGGTAAGACGGAGGCAGTCCGGATGCAGTTCTTTTGCCAGCACATTCACGCCCTCCGGGGCTTTTATCGGGTCGGAGGAGGCGGCGTCGAAGAGCGCGAGCCTGCCCGCGGTGATATTCCGAAACGCCTCTAAATCCTTTTGAAGTGATATACTGTCGTGTTTCATCGGGGCACCTCACAGAAGACCGTCACGGGATAATATATATTTCGCCTTGGAAAATCCCGTGCCGAACGCGGACGAATAGCCGTTCAGGTTCATACCGAAACCGCCCACAAATTCCAGACCGATTATATCGGTATATTTTTTGTCCATGAGCTTATGCGCGAACATACTGTCCCGCACGGATTCCTTATAACCGTAAATGGAGCCCTGCGGAGAATTCATATACCGCGCGAAGGTGGCGGGCGCGGCGATCTCGATCTCCTCGATATGATCGCGCACGTTCACGCCGGTCGCTTTTTCAAACGTCTTCACCATTTTTTCGGCGAACGCATCTTTGGCTTTATAATATTCCTCCGCAGTGAGTCCGTCCCACCAATCGGAAGTAAATAACGTAGTCATCGTGAGGATGCAGGTGCCCTCCGGGGAAGCGTCCGGGTCGGCGGCGTTGATGCACACCGTATTCTGTACGCCGTTCGTTTCGGGGGACGCCATGTTTTTTACCTGCTTCACGGTGTCCATGTCGGGATAGATAAAATAGGAATATTCGTTGAGTCCCAGTTCCTTTGCGGACTTGTTCAGCCCGAGGAACACGCAGAAGCCTCTGCCGCCGAGCTCGCGCGCATTCGTTTTTTTCGTATCGCGTTCGGTGATATGCTCCGGGGCGATCATCTTTCCGAACACGGTGTGCGGAGAAAGATCGCAGATGATATCGTCCGCTTCATATTCCCTGCCGTTGGCGGTAACGATGCCGTAAGCCCTGCCCTCCTTCACGAGGATATGCCCGACCTCGGTGTTCAGATAAAGTTTTCCGTCGTTTTCCTCTATGCACTCCGAGAGCGCCAGGGTCATTTCCAGGCTGCGCCCTTTTGGGATGACGGACTTCAGTTCGATATAGGAATTCACCATGCTCAGATAGTGAAGAAAGGTAAGATCGTTACAATCGGCGCACAGATACGCCCAGTACCCCCTGAAAATATCGGCGGCTTTTCCCTTCAAGCCCACCGCCTCGATGCCGTCGTCCGCGCTCATGGAGCAGGTATGCAGAAAATCCGGATACCGAAGCAGCGTTTCGACCGCTTCCGCCGGGCTCTTCGCCGCGCCCAACGCGGCGGTGGCGGCCAGATATTCCGCGGCGAGATCGAACGCCGCTTTGATATCAGCGCGGCTGCCGGGAACGAATTTTTCCATCGCGTCGATATATTCGTTTATGCCGAAGGGCATCGTTACATCAATATTATCGGGACTGTCATAGGTAATGATCCTGTAGGCCTCCGGCACGTCCGCCCACCCGATCTTATCGGATATACCGAGGAAGTCGAAAAGATTTCTGACACTGCCGGAACGGTTTTCGTCTCTTCCGAAGCCGCACAGCTCGTGCAGCGACACCTCGAAATCGAACCGACCGCGCCGGAAGGACGTGGCGACACCTCCGGGAGTACGGTTCTTTTCAAACAGAGCGACCCTTTTGCCGCCCTTGGCGAGAGCCGCCGCGGCGGCAAGACCGCCGTTGCCCGCGCCGATCACGATCGCGTCATAACGCTGCATACGGCTCCCCTCCTTCATATAAGTTATTTCTCCTCGCTGCGTTCGCCGTTTTCGCCGAGGTAGATATTTCTGTTTTCTTTTCTGCCGAACCAGACCACTTTTTTCGCGTAAAACGTCCAGTCGTCGTAATAAACGGCTTTGATCGCCGTCGTATGTTTTTCTTTTTTCAGCGGAACGCGTCTGTTTTCGAGCGCGTTCAGAAAATACGTCTCGAAATCGCAGTCCGAGGATATTTCCGTTTCTTTGTTGAACGGGCGTTTGATCATTGCCCTCTGGAAGCGCATGAGCTCCGGGAAAACGGGATCATCGCCGAAAAATCCCGCAAGGAATTCTTCTGCGGCGGCGTAAAACGCGTCAAGCTCCCGCACGGCGCAGAGGAAAAGATATTCCTCAAACGGCCAGCGCACCTTGCCGAAGCGCTCATCCTCCGCAACGAAGGCCGCGCCGGGCACGCCGTTCACGATATCGGTGAGCCGCCTCTTTATTTCGCGCATCACCCGCGAAGCCGCGTTATCGGAAGTAAGCAGCCACGAAAGCGTCTTATTGTAAAATTCCCCGTACCCTACGTTTTTTTCGTTGTAAAGGTACAGCGCGAAAAGCTGGAACAGCCCTAAATGGTGGAAGCACTGCACCGTGAACGAAAACAGGTTCATGTTTATCCAGTCCTCCTCCGTCATGGAGCAGGTGGCTATCACAAGACGGGAATATTCGGGGATGCCGTCCGCCGCGTCGCCCTCTATATGCGGTTGATTGAGCGGGATCTTCGCCGTCTTTATCTTATATTTTTCAACATACTCCGGGGTGCCCATCACCGAGCAGGGCAGCCACTCGCAGTTGTGGATATAGATCGAATTGTGCTGACCGAGTTCGAGCAGTCTTTCGATACCGGAGGTGAAGCTCTCATAAGTCTCTCCGGGCAGACCGAGAATGAGCTCGGTATAGGTGCTGATACCGGCGGCGTTGTACATATCCATCAGCTCCCGGAAGCTGTTGACGGAGATGTTCTTACGGCCGATATTCGCAAGCGTCGTATCGTCCATAGACTGAAACGACAGGGTGATGCCCTTGCTCAGATGATATTTTTCGAGCGCGCAGCCGATGCGGAAAATGCGCTCGTTGCTGTTTTTGGCGTAAGAGGTCTGATAGCCTCTCGGATAGCCGTTGTTGAGAAACTTTTCGATGATATAGTCGGTGATGCGCTCGTCGCGCTCAAAGATACCGAAATTGGAATCCGCCGAGCCGAGACCGTAAATTTTATGTTCGCTTACCCAGTCGATCTCACCGAATACCCGTTCGAGCGGGAATTTGCGGATGCGCGATTTCATATTGCTCCAATCGCAGTAAGAGCAGGAATTGGGGCAGCCGCGCGTCGTTTCGATCAGCGCCATAAACGTGAGGTCTTTGTTTTCATCGAGTATTTTATCAAAATAACCGTTCAGATACGGCGACGGGTAGTCGATCGTATCGCCGGCGGCGCACACGCCGTTCGGAGTCGTCACGACGCCGTTTCCCGAGCGGTAGGATATACCGGCGATCTCCGGAAGAGTGCCGTATCCCGCCGCGTACAGCAAAAGGTTCTTAAACGCCTCTTCGCCCTCGCCGTGGATCAGGAAGTCAATAAAAGGACATTTCTCCAGCAGCTCCCCGCCGGGCGGAACGTGATGTCCGCCGAAAATAACGGTGCAGCCGGGATAACGCTTTTTGATCTCCCGGGCGATAAATTTATTGTATTCGAAATTCCATATATAAGTCGAAAAGCCGATCACGTCGGGATCCTTTATTTTTGCGAGCAGCTTATCGGGTTCCTCCCGCAAAAAGAAAATATCCCGCAGCGCATAGGCTTCCGCCGCGCGTTCATCCGCCATGGCATACGCCGTCAGCGCCCCCGCCGTGTAAGGCAGATGCGCCGTTTTTCCGTATGGGAAATTGACCTGAAGGAAATAAACGTTTTTCTTTGATTCAGCCATAATATTTTTTATAAAGTTCCGAATCCTTTTTCAGAATTTCTTTTTTCTTCATAAAACGGATATGCAGGGCCGTCTTCAAGTAAAGCGCGGTCTGCTTAAACGAGTTTTTCGATTTTCCCTGTTTGCGCTGATAGCAGTTGGTGGGCACTTCCTTAAAACGGCAGCCGAGGCGCATGGGCTTGAGAACGAGCTCTATGAGGATCGGAAAACCCTCGCTCTCCCAGATTATCGACTGATAGACCTTCGTCGGCACGATCTGGCACGGATTCGTAAAATCGGTGCGCTTCGCTCCGAACATGATCTTGAGAAGCTGCTGTGCCGCGAAATTGAACAGATATTTCACTTTTCCGTAGCCGTAGAACTCACAACCCTTCAGCCACCGGGAAAAAGAAACGATCGTGTCGCCGTCCTTTTTCGCTTCTTCGATCAGCGTGACGACGCTCGTCAGGTCATGCGCGAGGTCGGAGGAAAGCAGCAGGCAGTGCGAGCCGCGCGCGATATCGATCATCTCGGTGAGAGCCTCAATGCCCTTGCGCGTCTGCATGAAGGTGACGACGGGCACGTCGCCCCCCATGGCGGCAAGCTCATCCACGACCGCCTTACATTCCGGCGTTACGTGCTGCGAATAGCCGATGATGAATTCTTTTATATCCTTATGCCCGCACAGATCGAGGATCGTATGTACGGTGGCGCGCAGAGAATCGGTCTCGTCCACCGCTCCGAGCATGATGGAAACGTTTTCAAACTCCGCCATACCGTCACCCCCCCCCGTCAGATATATTCTTCCGTTACGCCGGGATTGATAGAAAAACCGTCCTTGCCGAACCATACGGCGTTCACGGCGTACTCGCTCCAGCTCTCATAGGTCACGTCGTTGTTGACGCTTATACGGTTGGCGCGTTTTTCGAGCGGCTCCGGACTGCCGTTGATCGCGGCGGTGAAATATTTATGCCAGTCGTAAGTAAAAGTATGGGAATAATGATTGGCGAACGCACGCTTGAGCATACATCTCTGATAATCGTACAGTTCGTCCAGGATCTCTTCCTTTATGCCGAGCGAGATAAAAAGCTCCCGCATTTCATCGTAAAACGTATCCAGACGGCAGATCACCTCGAGATGCGGCACGTACTCGGGCGCCCACGACAGCCTGCCGTAGAGCTCGTTCGTATAGAGCTTCATCGGTTCCTCGTTTATCACCGTATGATAAAAATGATCCAGGAAAGCGTAGCTGCCGTGCATCGCGGAATCCTCCGCCCGTCTGATGCGGTCGATCACGGCGTTGTAAAAATCCTCATAGCGGATATTGAGCTCATAAAACGCGTAGATGGCGATATAGCGGAGAGAGCCGTTGTGATGGAAGGAATTCTCATAGCAGGCAAAAAGGTTGGACTTCACCCACTCCTCCCCGTTCATGGTATTGGTGGCAACGACGTAATCCGTTCGTTCCGTTATCTCGGGATCCACACCCGAATGTGCGGTAAGGAATACCACGTTTGCCGTTTTGATGCCGTATTTTTCTCTGTAGGCGGGCTGCGCCATCGGAGAATTGGGGAGCAGCTCGCAGTTATATACCTTTATGAGACGGTGCTGACCGTTTTCCAGCAGTGTGCCGATGCCGCGGCAGAAGCTGTCGTAGGTCTCCATCGGAAGACCGAGGATCAGCTCCGAATAGGTGGTGACGCCCTCTTTGCGGTAATTCGACATCTGCGCGCGGAAATCCTCCATGCTCATATTCTGCCTGCCGATGGCTCTGAGCGTATCGGGATTGAGGCTCTGGAACGAAAGCGTCGCGCCTTCCTTGGTGACGCCGTTTTTTTCAAGCATACTGTTGATGAGAAGCACGCGGTCACGGTCGTTTTTGGCATAATTGGTGCGAAGGCGCTCCGGGTAGCCGTATTTTTCGCGCGTCTCCATGAGATAGCGGGCGATCTCCACGTCGCGCCCGTAAGCGCCGAAATTGGCGTCGGCCCCCCAGATAAACGCGACCTTGTGCGCGGCGAACCAGTCGATCTCGGCGAGGATCCGCTCCATCGGATAGAGCTTGACACCGGCACAGTTGCAGCCCCAATCGCAGTAAGCGCAGCTGCGCGGACAGCCGCGCGACGTTTCGAGGATCGCATCGAGCTGCATATCGGGATGCTCCTCAAAGATGGAGTCGAACCATCCCTCCAGATAGGGCGACGGATAATCCGTCCGGCGGAGTACCTCCGTCGGCGTGGTGACGCAGCCGTCCTGCGTGCGGAAGGACAGATTGTTTATTCCGGAAAAATCGGGCTTTTCCTTCGTCAGTTCAGCTAACAGAGCCGCGAAAGCTTCTTCGCCCTCGGCGTGGATCAGGAAGTCGATGAAGGGATATTTTTTCAGAAACTCATCTTCCGGAGGGACGTTATGCCCGCCGAAAACGATCACACAATCCGGGAATTTTGCCTTGACCTTTTTCGCGAGCGCGAGATCATACTGCGTATTCCAGATATAGTTTGAAAAGCCCATCACCGCGGGTGACTCCAGCGACGAAACGCACTCGTCGGTGGGCTCGCGGGTAAAGATGAAGCGTTTGAACGCGTATTCTTTTTTTATGGTCTCTTCCGTCCAGGCGTTTGCGATCAGCAGCCCGGCGGCATAGGGCAGATACGCCGCCTTGAAAACGTTGCCGCCGTAGGTCGCGGACGCCTGCACCATGTATACGTTTTTCATTCTGTCACCTTTTTTCGCAGCGCGCATCAGATATATTTTATCTCTTTTCTGTCAAACGGATTGGTAAGCAGGGTTGCGCTGCGGCGCTTACCGTACCAGATGATCTCACGGGCGTAAACGTCCCATGAATTTATTTCTTTCGCCGGATATACCGTCAGCTCGGTCTTTTTCTTTTCGAGCGGAGAATACCGGTTCTCATAGATATTTTCGATGTAGGTGTAAAAATCGTATTCGCTCGTAACCGTGACCTTCGTCTGCCCCGGTTTGCGGATGATGCCGCACTGATAATCGAACAGTTCGTCCGCGATCTCCTTTTCGATACCGAGGGAGGAGATAAAACCGTAGATATCCTTTTTGTATTCCTCAAAGTTGTATGCGAGGTCAAGGAAAATGCCTTCCTCGAAATACCATCCCACCTTGCTGAAAATATCGTTCTGATAGCACCAGTCGGAATGGGCGGTATCGTTCGTATCGTGCCGTATTTTTTCAAAGAGCTTGTATATATTTTTCGTTTCGTCGGAGAAGATATAATCGAGCAGTCGGTTATAGAAATCGAAGTAGCTTATATCCAGCTCATGCCGCGCGTACAGCGCGAAGCAGCGCAGAAGTCCCAAATGGTGGAAGCTCTGCAGAGTCACGGAGAACATATTGGCTTTCACCCAGTCCGCCTTGGACATATCCTTCGTTTCCACGATCACGTCGTAATACTCCTGCACCCCGTTGAAGTTCGCGGGATAATGGATGCCGTGGAGCTTCTGGCGTTCCCAGCGGATACCGTATCTATCACGGTATCCCGGCTGCGCGATCGGAGAATTGCAGTACACCTGGCAGGTATACACCGTCATGGAATTGTGCTGTCCCGCCTCAAGCAGCGAGCACAGACCGTGACAGAAGCTCTCGTAGGTTTCGCCCGGCAATCCGAGGATCAGCTCGGTGTAGGTGGGGATCCCCGCCGCCGAATAGCGGGCGTTGAGATCCGTGTAATACTGCACGTCGAGATTGCGGCGGCCGATGTTTTCCAGCACCTGCGGATCCATCGACTGATAGGCGAGAGTGACGCCCTTATCCACACCCGTGGCATTGAGGATACAGCCGATCTTAAAAACGAGGTCGTCGCTGTTTTTGGCGTAGCAGGGCTTGAATACGGCGGGATAACCCGTTTCGTTATGCCGTTTTACGATGTACTCGGCGATCTCAAGGTCTCTTTCGGCGATACCGAAATTGGAGTCGGCGCAGTAGCAGTAGGGTATTTTATGCTCCGCCATCCAGTCGATCTCTTTTTTGATCTTCTCCATCGGGAAGAAGCGTATCTTTTCGGAGAAGCACCAGTCGCAGAACGCACAGGTATACGGACAGCCGCGATTGGTCTCAAGCGTTCCCTGGAAGCCGATCTGCGGATCTTTCTCCAGCATTTTATCGAAAAGCCCCGTTAAGTACGGGGACGGAAACTCATCGACCGGCAGACATTTATCGGCAGGGCGGTTCATCACAGCCGTGCCGTCCCTGCGGAAGGATATGCCGTCCACGCCGGAGATATCGCCCTTGTCGAATGCCTTGAGCAGCTCCGCAAAACCGCGTTCCCCTTCGCCGTGCATGAGCACGTCGATATACGGCTCAGCATCCAAAAGGGAGGTATCGAACGGGATATTGTGACCGCCGAAAACGATCAGACAGTCGGGATACCGCTCCTTCACCGCCCGCGCGAGCGCTTTGTTGTATTCCATATTCCAGATATAGCAGGAAAATCCGACGACGGAGGGGGATTTCAGCTGTTCAAGACTTTCCTGCACCGTATGCCGCCGGTACAGGATATCGCCGAAATCGTATTTCTCGGTGATATCCTTATCGTTCAGCGCGTACGCCATGATGCACCCCGCCGCATAGGGCAGGTAGGCGATGAAATCGCTGTAGGTCACGTTTGCCTGAACGAGATAAACATTTTTTTTCATACAGACCGTTCTTTCGTTTTAATGTATCAAACGTATTTCAGTTCCTTATGATCCCGGGGATTGGTAAGGAGCGTGGCGCTGCGGCGTTTACCGTACCAGATGATCTCACGCGCATATACGTCCCAGCTGTCGATATCCTTTTCGGGAACGACCGTCAGAACGGTATGCTTTTTTTCCAGCGGTGAATATTTATCCTCATAGATATTTTCAAAATAGGTGTAGAAATCAAAAGCGCTTTCCACGGTCACTTTCTTCTGCCCCGGCATACGAAGGATCCCGCACTGATAGCGGAACATCTCACGGCATATCTCCTCATCGATACCGAGTGAGCTTACGAAGTCGGATATCTCTTTGACGTAGGTATCGAAATTATATGCGATATCAAGGAAGATACCCTCCTCAAAATACCAGCCGACCTTGCTGAATCTGTCGTTCTGATAGCACCATTCCAGATGCTCTGCATCAAACGTTCTGTGTTCTATCATGCGGAAAAGAGAACAGATATAGCGGCTCTCATCCGAGAAGATATAATCCAGAAGGCGATTATAAAAATCATAATAGCTCAACCCGTACTCATGCCGCATATATATGGCGAAACAGCGCAGAAGTCCTAAATGATGGAAGCTCTGCAGAGTGACCGAAAACATATTGGCGCGCACCCAGTCCGCTTTGGACATATCCTTCGTTTCGACCACGACGTCGTAATACTCCTGCACGCCGTTGAAATTCGCGGGATAATGGATGCCGTTCAGCTTCTGATGTTCCCAGCGGATGCCGTATTTATCCCGGTAATCCGGCTGCGCGAGCGGCGCATTGCAATAAACCTGACAGGTATATACCGTCATGGAGTTGTGCTGTCCGGCTTCCAGTAAAGAACACAGACCGCTGCAGAAACTCTCATAGGTCTCCCCCGGCAGACCGAGGATCAGCTCGGTATAAGTGGGTATCCCGGCCGCGGAATATTTGGCGTTCAGATCGGCGTAATATTTCATATCCAGGTTTTTTCTGCCGATATTCTCCAGCACGACCGGATTCATGGACTGATACGCAAGCGTGACGCCTTTATCCGCACCGTTGGTATTGAGCAGCTTACCGATCTCAAACACAAGATCGTCGCTGTTTTTTGCATAGCAGGGCTTGAAGATCTGCGGATATCCCGTTTCATTATGGCGTTTTACAACGTACTCCGCGATCTCCAGATCTCTTTTGGCAATGCCGAAATTGGAATCCGCACAATAGCAGTAGGTGATCTTATGTTCACTTAACCAATCGATTTCCGCCTTCACCTTTTCCATGGGAAAATACCGCAGCTTTTCGGTAAAGGACCAGTCGCAGAACGCGCAGGCATACGGGCAGCCGCGGTTTGTTTCGAGCGTTGCCTGAAAAGCTATATCGGGATATTTTTCCAGCATTTTATCAAAAAGACCGGTCGTATACGGCGACGGGAACGTATCCAACGGAAAACACTTGTCTCTTTGGGGCGTGGTGACGTACCGATCGCCGCTGCGGTAGGATATATCATTGACCCCGGAGATGTCCCCCCGGTCGGCGGCAAGAAGCAGATCTCTGAAGCATACTTCGCCCTCACCGTGTATAAGCACGTCGATGTACGGCTCACTTTCCAGCACAGACGTATCGAACGGGATATTGTGTCCGCCGAAAACGATCAGACAGTCCGGATATTTTTCCTTTATGAGACGCGCAAGCGTTTTATTATACTCCATATTCCAGACGTAACAGGAGAAACCGACGACGGCGGGACTGTCCAATTCCGCGAGAGCCTCGTCGACCGGTTTACGCAGATGAAGGATATCACCGAGCGCGTATTTTTCATTTATTGCGTCATCCGCAAACACATATGCCGCGATACAGCCTGCCGTGTAAGGAAGATAAGCGAAGTAATCACTGTAAGCCACATTCACTTGAACAAAATAGACGTTTTTTTTCATGATGACATTTCTTTCCTTTTTATGAAATAACCGTCGTTTCGATATTATATCTCGGACGCTTTTTTGTTTCCGTATAGTTTTTGCAGACGTATTCGCCGATGATGCGCACCGACGCGCCGAGTCCGGCGGCAATAAACCAGACGGAGGAGAGCACCGCCCACGGCACGCTGAATGCGCCGCTCTTTACGGATACGACGATCAGGCCGACAAGGCAGGCGGCGAAAAGCACCGCGCACAGCAATGTAAACAGCGTTATGAGTGCTAAAGGCGCGGAGGAAAACGACGTGACAGCTTCTACCGAGAGCTTTACAAGCTTTTTGAACGAATAATTGCTCGTGCCGGCGGCGCGCTCCGTGCGTTCATGCTCCACCGTGGTGTTTTTAAGGCCGAGAAGCGGCACGAGCGCGGGCAGGAACATATTGACTTCGCCGTACTGCGAAAGCATTTCCACGGCGCGGCGGCTCATGAGCCGGTACTGGGAATGTTCTTCCACAAGTTCCGTGCCGCACAGCTTCATGATCTTATAAAACAGTCCCGCGTTGTTCCGGTGGATAACGCCCTCGTTCACGCGTTTTTTGCGAACGCCGTACACGATCTCGCTGCCCTCGTCGAAGCGGTCGAGCATTTCGTCCATGGCGTTTATATCGTCCTGTAAGTCGCAGTCGGTCGTGATGACCACGTCGGCGTATTTCACCGCCGTGAACATGCCCGCGAGATAAGCGTTCTGCTCCCCGGAGTTATGGGCGAGACTGATGCCGCAGAAGCGCTTGTCTTTTTCATGCAGGGCACAGATGATCTCCCACGTGCCGTCCTTCGAGCCGTCGTTCACGAACAGGATGCGGCTTTCCGGCGATACGCGCCCGGCGGAGATGAAACCGTTCAGCTTTTCCAGCAGAGCGGGAGCCGATACGGGCAGTACCTCGTGCTCGTTGTAGCAGGGTACGACGATCCATAATATTTTCGCCATAGGCTTCATCCTTTCGTTATCGGTATTCCTTCAGCGCCGCGGCAACGGCACTGATCTCATCGTCGGTCAGATACGGATAGACCGGTACCGACACACATTTTGAAAACAGATCTTCCGTTACGGAAAGCGGAACATATCCGAACGCATCCGTAAAGACCTTCTGTCTGTGACACGGCACGGCGTACTGCACGCCCGTTTCGATGCCGCGATCCTCCATATACGCCCGGAAGCGTTCACGGTCGTCCGTTTTCACAACGTACAGATGATAGGACGGCGTGACCTCCGGCGGGATATACTGCGGCGTAAGCAGCGGATTTTCCGCTACCGCCTCGCCGTATATTTTCGCGATAGTGCGTTTTTTTTCGAGGAGATCCGGCATATCGACGAGCTTTGCACAGAGGATCGCTCCCTGGATGCCGTCCATGCGCATATTGTAGCCGAGGACGGTAAAACCGTTACGGGCGTCATGCGCTTTCAGATCATTTATCCGAAGGATCAGCTCTTCGTCCTCGCTGACAACGGCTCCGCCCTCACCGAACGCACCTAAGTTCTTGGTCGGATAAAAGCTGAAGCAGCCCGCTTTTCCGAACGTGCCCGCGTATTTGTCTTTATATTTCGAGCCGAACGCCTGCGCAGTATCCTCAAGCAGAGCGATACCGGCCTCGTCGGTCATTTTTTTGATTTTTTCAACGTCGAACGTGCCGCCGTACAGATGCACGCCGATGACGGCTTTCGTTCGTTTCGAGATAAGTTTTTTTACCTCGTCCGGGGATATCTGCCACGTATTTTCATCACAGTCGGCGAAAACGGGCTTCGCGCCGCACATCATCACGGCACCCGGCGTAGCGTTAAAAGTTCCCGACGGTACGATGACCTCATCCCCGGCACCGATCCCGAGAGCGGTGAGCGCGAGAAAAAGTGCGGAGGTGCCGCTGTTGACCGCGGCGCAGAACGGCGTACAGAGAAAAGCGGTGAAGCCCTTTTCAAACGCGGCGGAAAACTCTCCTCCGGCGAAATGCCCCGTGCGGCACACTTTGTCGAAGGCGTCGGTGTACCGCTGCCTGTTCCGTTCATATTCTCTTGAGAAATCGTACATCGGTATCTTTTGCATACGCGTCACAACTCCGTAAAAATACTAAGCCACGTCGTCTATCATCGGAAGGTCTCTGCAATACAGCGTGAGAGCGGCAATACATATTCCCGCCGCAGCGATCATCAGCACGGCAAAAATCTTTTTCTTCAGCAAAGGAGAGGACATGACCTCTGAAAACGCCGCATCCTTTTTTTTGAGCATGGCAAAAACGAGAGAGAACTGTGATATCATCACAGCGGGGATCCAACGGTGGAAATCGGTCGAAACGACGACCAGGGGAAGAATGGAGAACGGAATGAGAGCAAAGAGGATAAACGGCACTTTCTTTATTCCGCTGCTCTTTTTGGCGCATAAGCCCCACAACACCGCGAACATCAGCACAAAAGGCAGGAACACCGCCAGATAGCGCAGATAAAAACCGGACGAGACTCTGCCGCTGAGATACGCCCTGGCGGCGGCGATATAACCGAACGGCGTCATGGGAGCTTTGCTCGCCGCATCGGAGAACTGATCGAAGAAATACGTTTCAAAAAAGGAAAACGGAAACAGGGACGGTCCGAAATTCCTTTCAAGTATTTTCTGCTCGCCGAACGATATATCGAACCGCGAGATCATATATGCGTGAAACTCCTCCGCCGTCATATTCAGATATTTGTTCTGGAAAAACGACGAGTAGATCAGCAGCGCACCGGAGGCCGCGCCGGTCACCAGAAAGGACGCGGCACTGAGTTTTTTTTGTTTTCCGTTCTGCGCGCTGCAATGATCATAGACGATGATCGCCATGACGGCAGGCAGAAACGCAAAAAAGAAACCATCGTGGACGAGCATACCGACGACGCAGATGATCGGCGCAAGTAAATAAAAAGCTTTCCCGCCGCACAGAAAGATCAGAAAAACGAACAGGATCGTCCAGTAGGTGTTGTAACTGCCGAAGGACGGATAATACTCCAGCGGCAGCATCGCATTCAGCGCGAAAAAAGAACAAAGGATAACGGCGGCATACTGTTTCAATTCGATCGCGCTGCGCAGGATCGCCGCGCCGAACAGAGAGAGCGCGCCGACGGCGGCAATATTCGCGACGCTGCAGACCGCATACATCTGCTCGAGAGTGATCTTTTCGGCAAAAAGCCGCGTTACGCTACCGATCAGCAGCTTTGTCGTAAACGTCAGGCTGTAATCCGCGAGATACACCGGGATCGGAGGAATAAGCAATCTCGGACGCAGCGTCAGCAGGTCATAGCCGCCGATCTTTACGGCAAACACGAAAAACACAAAGATCGGTATTGCGATAAGCAGATCGAGCCCCGCCTTTTTCAGTCTGCCCGGATGCCCGCCGTCCGCTTTTTTTGCCGGAAGCATATCAGCGGTATTCATAATCTCTCTTCACCCGCTTTTCAGGTTTTTATCTACATCACGTCGTCCATCATCGGCAGATCGATGCAAAACAGCGCAAGCCCCGTGATGCATACGCACGCCGCAACGATCATCAGCGCGATAAACGGTTTTTTCTTCAGGATGGGAGAGGAAAGGACTTCCGAAAAAGTCTCATCCTCTTTTTTTATCATGGCATAAACGAGAGCCGCCTGCGATATGATCGCGGCGGGGATCCAGCGATGGAAATCGGTCGATATGATCCCTAACGGCAGGATGACCGCCTCGATACACGCGAAGAAAATGAAAGGAAGCTTTCTGATCCCCCTGCTTTTTTTCGCGCATACACCCCACAGCACCGCAAATAAGACCGCGAACGGCAAAAAGGAAACAAGATACCGGAGATAAAAATCCGGGGAAAGCGTTTTCCCGAGATAATCGTGAAACAGGGAAAGATACGTTCCGAGAGACATGGAGCCCTCGTTTCCCGGATTGGAATATTTATCAAAAAAGTACGTTTCAAAAAAGGAGAACGGGAATACTCTGGAACCGTTGATCTGCTCGAGCTGCCACTTCTGCACAACGGTGAGATCGAACCGGGAGAGCATATATTCGTAAAATTCGTCCCCGGTCATTTTCAGATGATCGTTCTGAAAGAAGGATGAGTATACGAACAGCGATACGCAGGAAGCGCCCGTAAGACCGAAAGATACGGCACCGGCCGTCTTTTTCCCAACGCTGTCCGCATGGCAGAGATCATAGACAAGCAGCACCATGACGACAGGCAGGAACGAAAGCAGAAAACCGTCGTGAACGAGCATGCCGATCACACACAGGACCGGAGCGAGAAGATAGTAGCCGCGGGAGGAATACAGAAAGATCAGGAGAACGAACAACACCGTCCAATAGGTGTTGTATCCTCCGATCGATGGATAATATTCCTGCGGGATCATCGGATCCAGGATAAAAAAGAAAGCAATGAACAAAGCGGGATACTGCTTTTTTTCGACCGTGATGCGCAGCAGCGCAGCGAAAAAAAGAGCAAGCACACCGACGGCAATGATGTTTGCGATACCGCAGATCTCAAACATCTGCTCCAGAGTGATCTTATCAAAGAACAGACCCGTCACGCTGCCGATCAGCAGTTTAGTCGTAAAGGTGAGGCTGTAATCCGCAAGATACACGGGGATGGGCGGCAGGAGATCCTCCGGATGCAGCGTCAGCAGATCGTAGCCGCCGATTCTCAGTTCGAAAACAAAAAGGAAGAAGACCGGGATCGCGATTAACAGATCGAGCAGCACGTTTTTTATCGTTCCGCCGGAGAAAACGGATCTGTTTTTCAACGCCGGCACGTCTGATTCTGTTTTCGGCAATTTCTTATTGCTTTTCATCTGTCTTTCCCCGACTCCCGTTTCGGGATATATTTTCCGACCACGGACGGAAAAGCGTGCGCATAAAAGAATACCCGTAAAAATTCCATGCCGGCAAAAAACGTCGCGGCGATGAAATTTCCGAATCCGCCGCCGACCATGGATCGCAGCGCGTCCGTAATGACTTTTTTGGCAAAAGAATCTCCCTTGCCGGTGGAAACGTCATCGTTCACGAAAGAACGCCACATATACAGCGACCGGATGACCCTGATATCCCTGTCGGGAATATCGCAGAACTTGTATTCGATCTTTTCCACGGGATCGATCACGGCAAGCTCCGTTATATCCCGGTAAGCCGGATACCTTCCTTCCGCAACAAGCCTTTTGTAATCATCGGATGCGGGCACCAGAATATAATAATTCAGGTTGATAAGACGGGTATCCAGTTTTTCGATCAGTGAGACCGTCTCTCTGAGATCCTGTACCGTTTCGTCCGGCGCACCGACGATAAAGGAACCGATCGCATTGAGCCCCGCTTTTTTGCAGTCGGCAAACGTGGGAACGATCTTATCGTAGTCGATACGTTTGTTCATAAGCTTCAGCATACGCTTTGAGCCGCTTTCCACGCCGAAGAACACCCAGCGGCAGCCGGAAGAGTACATATACCGGAAATCCTCTTCGTCAAACAATCCGATACGGGTCTGGCAGCCCCAGGCAAGGTCCGGACCGAGGGAACGGAGCGCGTCACACGTTTCGTGCATCTCCTCACGGCTTCTGCACCAGAGTTCATCCGCAAAATACACACCGTTCAGCCCGAAATTTTCAGCGAGATATTTTATTTCATCGAGCAGCGCTCCGATGGGACGCTTGCGGTACCGGCAGCGGTGAAAATCCCGGTTATAGCAAAACGTGCAGCTGTTGGGACATCCTTTGGCCGAATACAGATACAGCATTTTGTCACAGCCGTAGGAGGACTGAAAGTATTTCGGTACGTTCACAAGGCTCCAATCGATCGGAGGCAGGGTTGCAAGGTCGATAAAATCACGCTGCGCAGTCAGGATCGTTTCGCCGTCTTCCACATAAGCGATCCCGGCGATATCCGTGAGCCGGCGGTCTTTTTTCTCATAGAAGCGAACAAGCTCCCGCCACGTTTCCTCCCCCTCGCCGATCGAAACGATATCGACGTCACGGTGGACCAGCACACAGTCGGGCAGTTCGGAAGCCAGAGGGCCGCCGACAACGACCGGCAATTTCTTCTTTTTTGCAAACGACGCCAGCGAAAGAGTATCATTGATCGACTTGATGGAGACAAGCGATATCCCGACCAATTCCGGCCGAAACTCATCAAAAACCTCTTTTTCTTTCGCTTTTTCCACCGTCCGGTCGTACAGCCGGATAACGTGGCCGTCCTTTTGCAGCACGGCGGCGATGGAAAGTAAGCCGAGAGGCAGAGTAACGGAACGGGCATAGCCCTCCGTCGATGGGTTGATAAGCAGTATTCTCATAATGCGCCTCTTATAAAACAAATCAGTAAAAGAATAATTTATAATGCGTATATACTATATCACGAAAATAACAAACTTGTCAAATAAAAAAACATTCATGCGGGCTGCTTCTCTTACCGGATAAACGTAAAACCGATCCCGTACGCAGAAAAAAACTTGAAAAAAACCGCAAATCATGATATGCTTAATCTAATTTACTATATTCCGGAAGTGATAGGGCATGAAATTATTACTGATCAATCCCGCCACAAAAAGATACACCCGAACTCCCTGCACACCGCTCGGAATCTTATCCATCGGCAGTTATCTCAAAAAAAACGGTCATGAGGTCATGATCCTGAACCGTTCCGTCCGTTCCGACAATATACAAAAGACTCTGGACTCTTTCCGGCCGGACGTCATCGGGTGCTCTCTCATATCCACCATGTCGATAACCGATTCCGTATATATTTCAAAACTTGCAAAGAAACGGAACATTCCCGTGATATGGGGCGGTCCGATCGTTTCTTCCTCCGCAGAGATATTCGCCGCGCAGCCGTACGTCGATGCCGTTTCCGTGGGCGAGGGAGAAGCGGCATGGCTTGATATAGCCAATGCCGTAAACAACGGGGAGGACATTCTTTCCGTACCCGGGCTCGCCTATTACAAAGACGGCGAATATATATATCATGAACGGGATTTTATGGATCTCACGCTCCTTCCGCCGACCGATTATTCATTGCTGGACGTCGCGCCGACGCTGTTTACCGACTACGATACGGGAAAATACAAAAAGGTCATGCCCGTCTATCTCTCCAAGGGCTGCACGGGGCATTGCACGTTTTGCTACAACACCGACTTTCATAAAAACTGCCGGAGGCAAAAGGATCTGAACGTGTTTTTGCAGGATATCGACTATCTGAAAAGCACGGATCTCGGGGTAGACGCTCTTTTCTTTACGGATGAACTGTTCGGGGGTACGAAAGAAAACACCCGGAACATCTGCCGCGCCTTCCTTGAACACGACATGGGATTGCCCTGGGGCGGCATGACCAGGATCGGGATTTACGATAAGGAAGATTTCGACCTTTTATATAAAGCCGGCTGCCGCTGGCTCGAATTCGGCATCGAAAGCGGGGCGCCGTCCACCCTGAAGAGAATGAAAAAAGGGATGAATCCGGAACGCGCCGTCATCGACATCAATAATTGCAAGGCGGCCGGGATCAATCCCTTATGCTATTTTATCGTGGGCTTCCCCGGAGAAACCGAGGACGAATTGAAAAAAACCTGCGAACTTGCCGACAGAATCGGTTTTGCGCGTTTTATCTGTTCGTATTTTTCTCCTCTGCCCGGCTCCGAGATCTATGAGCAGCTCGTGAAAGAAAAAAAACTGACGCCGATCGAAAATATGGAAGACTTTCTTAAGCCGCAAAGCAAATACTCCCCCGCCCCGAATCTGTCATCCGTAAAGACGAAAGACCTGAAGGTGATAAGATGCTCCATGCTGTGGGCAAGTTTTTCCAAGAAATACTTTTCCGGAAACGATGACAAATATCCGATCGCGGTCTCCAATATCCTGACGATCATAAGAAGCTTGTTCGGTCACGGACCGATAAAGGCCGTATATCAGCTTTTTGTCAGCGGTCATGAGTTCCTCGATATTTTCTTCTACTCCCATTTCTTCCCGTCGACAAAGAAAAAATACGGACTGACCTTAAAGTGAAAAGGAGCGGCGCATGAAAGTCCTTTTTATCAACCCCGCCATGGAACGGTATACCCGCCAGGTGGCTTTTCCTCTCGGGCTCATGTCCATCGCGACTTATCTGAAGGCCAACGGACACGAGGTCAAAATACTCGACCGAACGCTGAAAACAACACCGATAGAAAAAGAACTTCGCTCCTATGCTCCCGACATAGTGGGCGTTTCGGTTTATTCCATGAAATCCTTTACCGATTCCGAAAAGGTATCGCTCGCGGCAAAAAAACTCGGCATAAAGGTCGTCTGGGGCGGAGCGTTCGTTTCCCTTGACACCGAACTCGTCTTCAACAACATCGATATCGATTTTATTTCCGTCGGCGAGGGAGAACAGACGTGGCTGGAGCTGTGCGGCACGCTTGATAAGGGCGGCGATCCCAAAGCCGTGCCCGGACTTGCCTATCGTGAAAACGGCAAAACCGTTTTTACCCCCGAGCGCGATTTCATCGACCTTGCCGTGCTGCCGCCCATCGATTTTTCTCTTGTGGACGTCGACAAATATCTCGGCGATATGTACGGCTGCAAAAAGTGTGCCCTGCTGTATATGTCCAAGGGCTGCATCGGTCAATGTACGTTCTGCTTCAATAAAAAATACCACCGTCAGACCTGTCGTATGCGTCCCGTCGAGACTTTTCTGACGGAAGTAAAATATCTCATGGAACATCACGGGGTGGACTGCATTTATTTCGCGGACGAGCTGTGGTGCAAAAACCGTAATGAAATGCTCGCCCAGTGTAAAGCATTCAAAGACTCGGGGCTCGGCTTCAAATGGGGCGTCCAGACGAGGATCGGCATTTTTGACGAGGACGATTTCCGCGTGATGAAGGACGCAGGCTGTCTTTGGGTGGATTTCGGCGTGGAAACAGGCTCGCCCACCATGCTGAAAACCATCAAAAAAGGCATTCCCTACGACAAAATAGAAAAGACCTTTGAGGATTGCTCAAAGGCGGGGATCATTTCTCTTGCCAATTTTATCATAGGCTTCCCGGACGAAACGGAAGAACAGTTTCGCGACACAGTGGAAATGGCAAAGCGGATCAAAGCGACGCAGCGCACTTTTTTCTTTTTCATGCCCGGGGTCGGCTCGGAACTTTACGATCAGCTCGTAGCTTCCGGAAGATATATCCCCCCGAAAACATTTCGCGGTTATACGAAAATCAAGTTTTTCTACTCTCCCGAGCCGAACGTTTCCAATGTCCCATCAAAGGAACTTAAAGCAGTAAGAGCCCGTTTTTTATGGAAAGGATTTTCGCGCAAGTTTTTCAACGAAGATGCAAGAAGCTACGATATAGCGAAAAAAGATATAGCGGACGTTCTCAAACAGTTCCGCGGGCACGGGCCGAAATTCGCCGTCCAGTTGTTCTGCATTTCCGCCTATGAATTCCTCGATATTTTCTGCTGGGCGCACTTTTTCCCGTCCGTTATCAGAAAATACGGACTCAAAGACATCGAATAAAAAAGAAGACCTGCCGTTCATTGTGAAGTGCAGGTCTTCTTTTTTCGTTTTTTACGGATCCGCAGAGGCAAAAAGGCGCCGAACGGACGCCGGACAGCGGACCTATCCGTCGGACTTCGGTTCCCACTGGGCGTACAGTATGATCCTGCGCGTATTTGCCGTTAATTTATCACCGGGATAATAGTCGGTACCCGAGCCGTCTTTTGCGGTATTCCAGCATTTGAAAACATGCTCCTCGTCCGCCGGTTTGATCCCGTTCTGTCCCAGCTCCGGCTGCAGCACGGCGTACTGCTCGCCGAAAGAGGTAATGAAATTCGTATACAGGAATCCGCTGCCGCCGTTCGGATCGTAATACAGCATGGAGCAGTCCTCTGCGTAGCCTTTATGCAGAGCCTGCGTTTTTTTATCCAGAAATTCAAAGATCGTATTTTTTATTTCGGTCATATCTTCAGACTCCCGCTGTACATCGACGGGCTCGTCATCGTTCCATCTGAACCGGTTCATCAATGTCGATTTTTCCGTGGACGCACTGATTTGTTCCGTAAGCTCACGGCAGTAAGAAAGCAAGCCTTTTTCGGTAAATTCTTTCCAAAGACCGATCACGGTCTTCACAAAATCATCATGTCTGTAAGCAGAGTTATAGATCGACGGGATCAGACTGGTATCCGCGGCGAAAACATTCACGTACCATCTGTCACAATACAGCATGGAATGCCCGGCGATCCTGCATTGCGGGAACATGATCAGATCGAAATCCCATGCGGGGCCGGCATAAAGTTTGCCGTCGCCCTTATCTTTATAAAAGAAACAGCTTGAAAAGGATGCATCCAGATTCTGCGTAAACTCCTGAAGGATATACATTCTCGCCAGAGAATCCACGTCATAATATTCGCTGTAATGCTTTCCGAGCGAGTTATAGCCGTCCTCGGAGATCAGCGCCTCCTCCGCGAGAGCATACCAATCGGCGATATAATCGATCTCCGCCTCCGAGCAGTATTCCGGCTCTTTCACAACGATACACTGACCGTTCGGTGAGATAAAGGCGCTTGCCTCCTGTCCGTAGGCGTCCATAGCGTCGAATTCCAGCAGATATCCGCCCGTGATATCCTCCGGGGAAACGGGTATATCCACCCATTTGCGGCTGCCGGGCGTACCGGGCTCCGCCACCCCGCACGGGGCGCATTTTTCGATATCGATATCGGGATTTGCCTGTTCGTTGAGCTTTTCGAGGTCGGTGATATCCACTCTTCCCTCGGCGATCTGAACGCTCTCGCACACAAGATACATACCGCGATACTCTCCGTTGATATAAAGATCGGCGGGAGCACCGTCACCGGCGCTGTATATGCCCATATACTCCTCGAGAGCAAAACCGATCTGCCATTTCAGCGGAGCGGAATAGTCGCAGTCGGCAGCAACGAGGCTCCACTTTTTGGCAGGATCCATCCCGAAAAGGCTCTGTTTATCCTCCAATTTGATGTTGTAGGATTTTTTTCTGCTCTCCATGAAGGAGTTGCCTCTGCCCTTGACGGAGCTCAGGCCGCCCTCAAACGTCAGTCCGCCTTTTTCGGCGACTGCGATCCTGCCTTTTTCTTTATTCTCCTTATCTGCATGGATATAGTCCAGATTGCCGGATTCGGTAGAAATAAAGACCGCAGGTATTTCCGATCCCGTAAAAACGAAGAGTTTGTAATCCGTCGAGCCGGCGGATAAGCGGTATTCTCCCTCTCCCGTTATCGCGGAGCACACGTCTCCGGAACGGATCCTGCGGCGCTCCAGCCGTACGTCGGTATCGGCTTCGAAATATAACCTTGCAGAAGAAAAGTCGGTATCACAGGGCAGATACAAACGAAATTCATTTTCTCCCGCGGGCTGGGCGTATACGGTACAGAGTTCACTGTCGAATACACTGACGGACAGCTCCGCGATCCCTCCCCGGGCGCCGGCTCCCCTGCCGGAAAAGAAGAAAAAGGCCGCTGCCGCCGCTGCCGCAAGAAAGATAAAAAAAACTGTTTTTACGAATGGCTTTTTCATATCAAGCCCATTCCTTTCCGCTGCGCCGCAAGACACAAAAGAAATACGAGACCGATTACCGCAACGCAGCATTTCACTTTATTTTTGAGAAGCAACATATCAGACTTTCGTTCTCAGATCCGCATGGTGAAATTGTTTTTCTTATAGATTTTTCTTATTGAAAATTTTAAGGGATTCTTCGGGAATTGTCAACATTATTTCTCCGCGCGCTCCAAAAACGGATGGACTTTGTTTTGCGAATATGCTATTATTGAATAAAAATCAGTATTTCTTCGGAGAACGACAGATGTTTTATCATAAAAAAGAGGAAAAACATTTCCATGCTTCCCTGACCCCCGTTGATATTGCGGCGATCTTTTGTTTTGCGGCATTGGCGTGTTATCTTTTTATTGCCGTACGCTACGGCATAGGCGTCGTAGACGAGGGCTTTTATCTGACGATCCCTCACCGGCTTCTCCAAGGGGATTCTCTGCTGACGGATGAGTGGCATCTGTCGCAGCTTTCTTCTTTTTTCCAGATGATACCCGTAAAACTGTTTGTAACGATCACGGGCGGCACCGAAGGGATCATTCTTTTCATGCGGAATTATTTCGTTGTCTGCTGGGTCTCGGTCTTTTTTATCGCTTATGTCACGCTTCGCAGATTCGGGGTAGCCGCGCTCATCGGCTCCGTACTGGCGGCATTTACCGTGCCGGTGAATATTCCCGCCGTGAATTACTATTCGGGACTGATCATGTCCTCCGTACTGCTGTGCTGTCTTCTGTTCTGGAAAGAAAAAAAAGAACTCCGCCCCGCGGAATTCGTTCTGTGCGGAATACTGCTGTCCTGTATGGTACTGAACGATCCTCTTGACGCAGTTATTTATTTTATCTATTCGGCTGCCGTGCTGATCGAAATGCTGTGCGTCCGCCGCAAAAAAAGCATTGCCGGCGATTTCACTTACTTTATCGATCTCAAAGCATGGGTGTTCATCACGGCGGGAATCCTGCTCAGTATGGCGGTGGTATTCGGTTTTATCCTGAGCCGGACGGATATAAGCACCGTTCTGAACGGTCTGCCCGAACTGTTTACGGATTCCGAATACGATTTCTCTTCCGGAGGCGTCGGTCTTGCGGAGGCGAGCCGCAGCAGCGTATTCTCCCTGAGCCTTCTTTTCTCGGAAATAAAGGCCATGGGAACGGCTCACGTTATCGCTTTTTCCGCTTTATGCGCAGCGGGATTATACTTCAGAAAACACAATAAAACCGTAAACGCAATACTCCTGCTGTGCGCGGCGGTCCTCATGGCCGTCATGGCGGCGGTATATCAGAAAGGCGATCCGCAGCAGATCAATCAGGTGACCTGCATCAATTTCCCCAAGGTATTCTGCGGCGTCATGCTTCTCGCTTTTACGGAAAAGCATGACCGGCGGCTTACCCTCTCCGTTCTTCTGATCTTCTTCGCCTCTGCGATCCGGGATATCTCCTCGGATATAACGCTCGGTATCACCGTATGCGCCTGCATTCCGGTGTTTGCGGTCTTCTGTGAAAAACTCGGCAGGGAACTTTTTGCTTTTCTTTCCCGGGAAGATACAAAAGCCGAGATAAAACGGTTTCCGATGAAACTGCTGCGTACGGTATGCTTATCCGTCCTCGCGGCATCGATTCTGGTCACGTCGTCGGTCTCGGTAGCCACTTCGCTGAGGATGGAAACACTTTTTGAAAAAACCTTTTTTTACATTCCCTCCGACACGTCCCGCGAAACGCTTGAAAGCGGACCTCTGAAAGGGATCCGTACCTTCGGAAAACTTTCCCGCACCTATGAGCTCATCGTCGACGATCTCGAACAGATCAGAGAAAATTGTTCCGGTCCCGTGTACGTGGCGGATCTCGACGCATGGTATTATCTCTGTCTCGACAGACCGTACGGGACCTATTCCGCATGGTACGTTAAGGAAGACAGTCAGACACGACAGTATCACTACTGGGAAAAATATCCCGAAAGACGGCCGGAATATATTTATATCCCGAAAATCGACTGTTATTCCTTCAAGAGCATTACCGCGGGGATCGATGATAAACTGTCCTTTATCCGAGGCCTGTGTGAGTGCGAGGTCACAGAGAGTCCGGTGGGCGTGACCGTTCACGTGACCTCCTGGTCGTAAGCCAGCGCGTCATCTGTCGGCGGTACGGGGCAGATGTGCGCCGAATATGAACAGATAGACGGCGAACGCCATACCGGCGGCGATAAAAAGAAGGATCAGTTTTTTATTCTTGAACACCGGTGAAGACATCACCTTTTCGGTCGTTTTATCTTTTTTGACGATCATCGCAAGCAATACGGATACCTGCGATATAAGCAGGGAGGCGCTCCACCGATATATATCCGTGGAAAAAAGGCACGCAGCGAAAAATGCGGTCTGTATTCCCGCAAAGGCAATGAACGGCAGTTTTCCTTTTCCCTGTGCTTTTTTCGCGCAGGCGATCCAGAAGACGGTAAAAAGCAGCACGAAAGGAAGAACGGCAGCCGCGTATTTCAGATAATATCCGACCGACGTGTTCTGCTTTATGTGGTCGTAAAAAATCTCCAGATACCTGCCTGCGTCCATAGCATCGAGCTTTCCCGTCCCGCTTTCCGCGTCAAAGAAATAGACTTCAAAAAAGTTGAACGGAAAAAGATTGTCCCCGAACATCTTTTTCAGTCTGATCTCCTCGACTCCCATCAGTTTCAGCCGGGAAAGAAGGTAGGAATGGAATTCCTCTCCCGTCATGGTCAGATGCGATTTTGAAAAGAAAAAAGAATAAATCAGTACAAAAGCAGAAGATCCCCCGGTGAGCGCCAGAGAACAACCGCTGAGGATCCTTTTGCTTTTTTTTGTCGAGCAGAGCATATCATAAAACAGCAAAGCAGCCACAGCGGGCAGGAAGGAAAACAGGAACCCGTAATGAACCATCATCCCCGCGAAGCATAAAAACGGAGCCAGGACCGCAAAAACGGAGGTATCGCAAGCCAGCATAAGCACGGAAAACAATACGATCCAGTAGGTGTCATAACAGCCTATGGACGGATAACATTCCTGCGCCACAACGGGATCGAATACAATCAGCCATAAAACGAAAAACAGAAGCGGGTTTTTCTTTTCCGCTATTCTCCGCAGGGCTGCTCCGCACAGCAGCGAAACACATATCAGCGCAAGGACGTTCATCGTACAGCATATGGTATAAAGCTGCGGAAGGGTAAGCTGATAAGAAAACAGTTTCGTGATACTGCCTATAAGCAGACGGGATGAAAAACAGAGGCTGAAATCCGCAAGATAAACCGGTATGGGAGGAAAAAGCATCGTAGGACGGAAATCCAGCACGTTGAATCCAGCCCGGGCATCCAGGAAAACGAACAGAAAAAATACGGGAACGGCAAACGCGGCCGTCATTCCCGCTTTTTTTGCCCTACTGCAGGCTCTTGAACGCACATTTTCCATAGAAATCACCCCGTTTCCGTAATATTGAAATAGTATCATGGCCGCCGATAAATGTCAAAAAGATTTTCCGGCGGCGTTCCGGGAGAACGATAAACGCCTTTCTGCCGCTCCGGATCCTTCATCGGCTTCTGTTTTCTCGGTTGACAAAAAAAATAATTTTTAATATAATAAATATAATTATAATAATATTTCAGAACCGAGGCACATCAGATGAAAAACGTATATTTCGTTCAGGTGGACGTTTCCGCCACCCTCGGCACACAGAACGCTTATCTGCCCTACACGGCGGGCGTTCTCGCCGCGTCCGCATGGACCAGCGAAACCGTAAAACAGAACTATTGCTTCAAGGAATTCATCTTTTTACGGGAGGAGATCGGCGCGGTCATATCCCGCATGGAAACGCCGTTTCTGGTCGCTTTTTCCAACTACTGCTGGAATACCGAATACAATAAACTGCTCGCCGCGGAGATCAAAAAGAAATGGCCGGATTGCGTCACCGTTTTCGGCGGTCACAACGTACCCGACAACTTCAGTTTTCTTGAGGAATATCCGTATATAGATATCCTCTGCCACGGCGAAGGCGAGGAAACGGTAAAGCTTCTCATGGAGGCTCTCGCCCTCGGCACTTCTCTGAACACCGTTGATAATATTTCCTTCCGCGATAACGGCAGCTTCACGCGGACGGGCTCATCCTGCCCGAAAACGCTTGAGAATTATCCGTCTCCGTATCTGGACGGCTGGTTCGACAAGATCGTGGAGGAGCATCCCGAGATCACCTTCAACGTCATTTTAGAGACCTCGCGCGGCTGTCCCAACAAGTGCGCCTACTGCGACTGGGGACTGCTGCAGTCCAAGGTAAGGCTTTTCCCTCTGGAAAGAGTCAAAGCGGAGATAAAATGGTTCTCCGACCATAAGGTGGCTTTCGTGTGGGGCGCGGATGCCAACTTCGGCATGTTCAGCCGTGATCTTGAAATCGCGAAGGCTCTCGCCGAAGCGAAAAAGACCACCGGCTACCCCGAAAGAATGCGCATGAACTACGCGAAAAACAATTTTGAAAACGTTTTCGCCATTGTAAAAATATTCAAGGAATGTGAATTCGACCGCATCGGCGCGACGCTCTCCTTCCAGAGCCTTTCGCCCGTCGTGCTTGAAAACATCGGCCGGACGAACGCCGATATCGACTTCTATAAAAATCTGCTCACAAAGTACAACACCGAAAAGATGAAGACCTACTCCGAGCTGATCCTCGGTCTGCCCGGCGAGACCTACGAGAGCTTCACGGAGGGCATCGGCAAGCTGTTCGATATCGGGCAGCACTTCGTATTCGAGGTCTACGGCTGCATCCTGCTGCCGAACTCACAGCTCGGGCAGAAAGAAACGGTCGAAAAGCACGGCATCAAGACCGTACGCACCGAAATCATACGGCCTCACTTTGAAAACAACGCCTTCGACGTGCCGGAATACAACACCATCGTGACCGCGACCGATACCATGCCGCGCGAGATGTGGGTGCGCTCCTCCGTCTTCTATTATCTCGCCAAGGCCTTCCACGGCAACGGTCTTTTAAGAGCCTTCGCCGTATATCTGCGCTGGCACATGGATATCCCGTACGCGAAGTTCTACGACGGCATCCTCACCTACTGCGAGGAGCACCCGGAACTTGAGCTCTCAAAATATTATAACGAGATCAAAAAAGACCTCGACGAGCAGAGCAGAGGCGTCAATAACCGCAAGCTCCAGTTTGCCCCCACCGGCGACGTCGTGTGGGACGATCACGAATACCTCGTGCTGCACCTGCTTTACGATATCGACCGTTTCTATGACGAGATCCTGCCGTACCTGAAAGGCTATAACATCCCCGAAGATATATTCAGCGATCTGCTCGCCTATCAGCGTAATATCATGCGCGTTCCGAACGACGAGCAGCGCACGGTAAGCCTGAACTACGACGTGCACGGCTTCCTTTCGGACGTATACGTCAACAATATCCATAAGCTCATGCCGAAAAAGCACACACTCGTCATGAAGGATTCCGACGTGGTGCCCGACTGGCCGAAATTCGGCAAATTCGTCATCTGGTACGGCCGCATGGGCTGGGCCTCCTATAAAGACGACGTTACCGAAATACCGTAAGGCTCCATGAAAAAAAAGCTGTATTTCGTTCAAATAGGCGTTTCGCATTCCAATCCCGTTTTTCTGCCCTATTCCACGGGCTGCATAGCGGCGTATCTGAAGCGGGACGCCGAAATAATAAAGCATTACGAGATACCCGATATCATTGTGATGCGTGAAAGACCCGAGGACGTCATAAAACGGTTCGACGCCCCCGGGATCGTTGCGTTTTCCTGTTATACGTGGAATTACGAATACGATCTGCTCCTTGCCCGCAGACTCAAAAAAAAATTTCCGGACGTTCTCATCCTTTTCGGCGGGCACAGCGTTCCTGCCGGCGGCGAAATGCTCGACGAATATCCGTTTATAGACTTTCTGCTGCACAACGAGGGCGAGGAAACGACGGCTCTGCTCCTGAAAGCGCTCGTAAACGGCACGCCGCTTTCGGAGATCCCCAACCTCACCTACCGCACGCCGGACGGCACACACACAACGCCCGAGCGCCATCCCTGCGATATTTCCGCCTATCCGTCGCCCTACCTCGACGGCATTTTCGACAATATATTGAAGGAATTTCCCAATACCGAATTCCACGCGACGCTGGAAACCAACCGCGGCTGCCCCTATGAATGCGCCTACTGCGAATGGTGCTTCACCAAAAAACTCCGCGTTTTCCCGATGGGAAAAATTAAAGCCGAGATCGAATGGATCGCGAAGCATAAGCTTAAATACTGCTACTGCGCGGACGCGAATTTCGGCATCCTCGACCGCGACGTGGAAATAGCGCAGACCGTTGTGGACATGAAGAAACAGTACGGCTATCCCGACGTTTTCAAGCCCTGCTACGCCAAAGAGAGCGACGACAACGTGTTTGCCGCGGGCTATATCCTCAACAAAAACAACGCCGACAAGGGAGTGACCCTTGCCTATCAGTCGGTCGAACCGGCCGCGCTCGAAAACATCGGCAGAAAAAATCTCACGCTCGAACGCTTCGCCGATCTTGACCGCCGCTACACCGAGGCGGGCATACCCACCTACACCGAGCTGATCCTCGGTCTGCCCGGCGAGACGTATGAAAGCTTCTGCCGCGGGATGTGCTCCCTTTTAAGAGCGGGACAGAACAATTCCATGACCGTGTACGAATGTCAGGTGTATCCCAATACCCGCATGGGCGACCCCGCCTACCGGGAAAAATTCGGTATAAAGACCACCCGCATCCCTCTGCTCGGCATCCATTACAATCCCGAATTCAACGGCGTATACGAGCATTTCGATATCATTTACGAAACGAACACCATGCCGAAGGAGGATTGGGTGCGCTCGTATATGTTCTCGGTCGTTCTGCAGGCGTTCCACCATCTCGGACTGCTGCGTTACGTCGCCATTTATCTCAACAAAGAAAAGAACGTAAGCTATTACGATTTTTACAACGCGCTTTACGATTTCATTTATACGGAGAGCGACGGCTATATCCATTCGCTGTTCGAGGAGCTCCGAGAACGCAAAAACGATCTTTCCGGTACCCGCTGGACGTATCAGAAGGATATTTTCAGTTCCACGGGCTGGTATTTCGAGGAAGGAGTTTTTCTCGAACTCGTTTATCACTTTGACGATTTCAAAAAAGAGATCGTCCCGTTCATCGATCGCTTCGGGATCGATACACAGCTCGCCGGCGAGCTTCTTCACTATCAGTTCTCTCTTATCCGTCCGTTGAATACGGACGAAGTGACCGTTTGTTCGGCTTACAATTTTTATCCCTATTTTGAGGATCAAAGTGAAGGAACAAAGCTCGAAAAGAAAAATACCATGCTGCATGTGAAATCGGACAAAATTTTCGATAACTGGGCGGACTACGCCCGCAGCGTCATCTGGTTCGGAAAACGTTATTCCGCCACGCTCATGGTCAATCCGAAAGAACACATCACCTATTCCGAGGAGGAATAAGCATCATGAAAATTCTTCTCATCCAGCCGCCCCAGTGGTACCCGGTGTCTCCCCATTCGGCGGTGCCGCTGCTCAAAGGGCAGCTCATAAAAGCGGGCTTCGACGTAAAAGCCCTCGACCTCAACGTCCGTTTTTTCAACGACCTGCTCACCGATGAAAACGTGGCCGCCGCAAACGAAAAAGCGCGCGCGGACATGGCGGCGCTGAAGGACGAAAGCGAGAGCGCCGACCTCGAAAAAGCGGCGAAAAGCGGCAGCTATGAAGAAAAAACACGGCTTGCCAAATATTTCGCGCTCAAAAAATTCTACGCCGAACACGGCGCGGAAGCGGAATACATAAGCACGCACACGACGTGGGCGAAAAACGCGCTGAAAACGCCCGAGGAATTTTTCGTTCCCGAAAAAATGACGGAGGCCATGCACGTTCTCCGTCTCGCGCTGCGTTTTCTTTCCATGCCCTACGCGCCCAACGAGCTCGATCTCGACAATTATTTCGCGAACCCGCTTTATAAGCTCTCGTGGGATTCGGTCAGAGCGCAGGTACACGACAAAAGCGTCAATATGTTTTACGACTATCTTGAGGATACCGTAAAGGGCTTTGCAAAAGAGAATTACGACGCGATAAGCCTTTCCCTTACCGATCTGAGCCAGCTCATCCCCGTTTTCACGCTCGCTTTCCTTATAAAAAAATGCACGTCCGCCAAGTTGATCGTGGGTGGCAACTACGCCACGCAGATCCATGAGGACATGATGAACCATCCCGAAATATTTACGGATTACATAGACTATCTCACCATCGGCGACGGCGAGCTGTCGTTTGCCGAGCTGTGTGAGCATCTTGACGGGAAACGGAACGTAACGGACGTTTCCAATCTCGTTTATTTCGATCATAAAAAGAACGCGCCCGTTTCCACCGGCTTTTCGTGTCTCAGGATCGATATGAACGAGCTGGCGTACGCCGATTTTTCGGATTACGACCTAAAACAGTATTTCACACCCGAACCCGTATTCCCCGTGCAGCTTTCCAAGGGCTGCTACTGGGGCAAATGCAGCTTCTGCGATTACCATTACGGGCAGCAGGGCTATCACCCAAAGACCATCGAACGCATGCTTGACGAGCTGAAATATTATATCCACGCCTACGGGGCAAGCAAATTCATCTTCGTTGACGAGTGCATCCCGCCCGTATTTTACAATAAGCTCGCGCTCGCGATCACCGAAGCGGGGCTAAAGATCCATTTCTATTCCTTCGCGCGTTTGGAGGACGGCTACACGCCCGAGGTGCTCAAAAATCTGTACGACGCCGGCGCAAGATTGTTCATGTGGGGATACGAATGCGAATCCCTGCGCGTGATGGAACTCATGAACAAGGGCATCAACGCCGAACGCCGCCTTGAAATACTCGCCGATTCCGCGAATGCGGGGATATGGAACGACGGACTGTTCATCTTCGGCTATCCCACCGAAACGCCGGAGGAGATCGAAGCCACCATGGCGACGATAAGGAACAACCGCAGGATCATCCCGAGCGTGACCTTATCCAACTTCGCCCTCAAGAAGCACTCTCTGTTAAAAGAGCATATCGGCGAAAACGGCGTGCTCTCCTACGAGGAAAACGGCGAATTCTACACCGTTTACCGCGACACCGTAGAGGGCGTGGATATGCAGAAGCGGCGCTCCTACCGCCGCGATTTCCAATTCGATTTTCTCGATGAGAACGCCCATTCGCTGTGGAGCGTAGTGTTCTCCGATTTCGACCATCTGCTTTTATATCTTTCCCGATACGGCTGCGACTACGTGCGGGACTACCGCTCCGAAAAGCGCATCGCGCCGGAATTCAGATAAAATATGAAATTCAAATCTTTGACCGTGGTGGTGGGAGCCAACGACGAAAAGCAGTCGCTCATACGGACCGTTGACACCGTTATGCGAACCTCCGCCGCCGACATGGAAAAAATACTGCTCGTCCGTCCCGCGAAGGTATCGGACGAATGTCTCGCCGCCATAAATGAGCTGGAGCGGAAATATCCCGGCATTGCCGTGGATTTCGTGCAGACGCGCCCCTTTGTAGGCGGTGCGATCAGGGACGGCTTCGATTCCGCCGAGACCTCACACATTCTGCTGCTGCCCGGCGATATGGCGATCGGCCTTGACGTTATCCCGGCAATGATAGAAGGCGTAAAAAAAGAGCCGGACACGATATTCAAAATATCCCGCTGGATCGACAAAAACAGTTTTCACGGCTACGATCCCGTCAAAAAAATATTCAACGCCTGCGGTCAGATGTTTCTGCGCGTTCTGTTCGGCGTAAAGATCACAGACCTGACCTGCCCCGTGCAGATCATGCCGACAGCTCTTTATAAGTCGATCGACTGGCGGGAACTGAACTTCCCGTTTTTAGAGGAAATGGTGCTCGTTCCGCTCCGGCTCGGCACCGTCATAAAAGAGCTGCCCGCCGGATGCTACGGCAGAACCGAGGGACACTCCGGCAACTCCGTAAAACAGACCGCGCTGTATCTGAAAACGGCCTTACGGATACGCTTTACCAAAAAACAAAAACTGCTCAAAAGGTGAACTCCATGAAATCTCTGTATATCTCCGTACCGCAATGGTATCCTGCCAGTCCCTATCTCGCCTGCGCTCTGCTGGCGGGACAGCTCAACTCCGCCGGCTACCCCACCGATACGCTCGATATGAACATAGAATTTTTCAACGATATCCTTACGGAGAAGTCCGTAAAGGACAGCGTTGTTCTCGCAGAAAAACGGTTTTCCGAGTCCGGGCCCGTCTTTCCCGAAAACGCCTCCGATGCGCTGAAAGCAAAAATAAACACATCCTTTCAAGGCAGAAAGCGTTTGATCGGGGAGTATTTTTCCGCCAACGGTACCTATGCGGAAGCGACGGTGAACGCGGTGGAAAACGCCGTAAAGGTGATGAAGACCAAAGAGCTGTTTTACGACCCCGAAAAGCTGTTTGAGGCAAAGGACGTTATCGCCGACGCACTGGAGATCGTGTCTCTCCCCTGGGCACCGTCGCGCATCCTGCTCGATAATTATATAGCCAATCCCGTTTTTTCCTACGATTTTTCCGACGTGGATTTTCAGTGCGGCTCGCGGGATATCAATATGTTCCTGCCGTATTTTGAAAAGAAGCTGGACGCTCTCGATTTTTCGGAATACACGCTCATCGGGATATCGATCACCGACCTGAGCCAGGTGATCCCGGGGCTCACCCTCGCGCGGCTGCTGAAACGGCGAACGACCGCGAAGATCTGCCTCGGCGGCAACTATATCTACAAGATAAAGCCGAATCTCATGCGCATCCCCGCCGTTTTTGAAACATACTGCGATTTTCTCAGCATCGGCGACGGGGAAACGACGTCCGTTGAGCTTGCGGAACATATGGCGGGCAAACGCGATATAAAGGATGTTCATTCGCTCGTTTACGCCGATGGGAAGGGCGGTATTTGCGAAAACGAAGCCGCTCCCCTGCTGAAACTCGATACCGTTTGCTATCCGGACTTTGATTCCTACGATTTTTCAAAATATCTCTCCCCGGAGACCGTGATCCCCGTGCAGCTCGGCAAGGGCTGCTACTGGGGAAAATGCACCTTCTGCGACTTTTACACCGGTCAGCAGAAATTCGACATCAAATCCGTTGTGAGAGCCGCGGACGAGGTCGAATTTCTCTCAAAGAAATACAACTCAAAGCTCTTCAATTTCGTGGACGAGGCGGTGCCGCCGAAATTCTACGATGAATTTTCCAAAGAAGTGAAAAAACGCGGGCTCGGCATCACGTTTTATTCGTTCGCGCGGCTCGAAAAGGCGTTCACTCCCGAGGTACTCAAAAATCTGTACGAGGGCGGAGCCCGGTTCTTCATGTGGGGATACGAAGCGGAATCCGAACGCATCATGAAGCTTATCAACAAAGGTATCGACGTGGACGCGCGCAAAAAGATCCTGCGCGATGCCGCCGACGCGGGGCTTTGGAACCTCTGCACCTTCCTTTTGTGCTATCCCACGGAAACGCCGGAGGAACTGCAGTCCACCATCGACGTGATCTACGACCACGAGCTCGTGAACACCTGCACGCCCTCCAACTTCGCGCTGAAAAAGAACGCGATCCTCAAGGACGACGCTTCCTCCGTGGGCATCACCGGCTTCAACGAAAACGGCGAACTGCACATATCGTATAAGTATCAATCGACCGTCACCTCGATGGAGGAGGTCAAGCGCAGACGCAACGGCTTCGAGCGGCAGTATCTGATCGACACCGCCGACAGACTCTGGGCACACACCTTTACCGACAGCGATTACCTGCTTTTGTATCTCACTCGCCACGGCAAAGAATTCGTTAAGAATTACCGGCTGAAATACAAAAAGAAAGGCCGATAAAAACAAAAGGGGTTGTAAAAAACTGATCGTTTTTTACAACCCTTGCCTTTTCTCTTTGTTGTCTCTTCACTTGAGTATATCCTGTTTTTTCATAAACCGCAGATGAAAAGCGGTTTTCAGATAATTGAAGATCTGTATCGTGCTGTTGCTTGACTGTCCGTCCGTACGCTCCAGACAATCCACGGGGATCTCACGGAATTTATATCCCAGACGCAAAGGCTTTATCTGCATCTCCATAAACCGGGAAAAATCGTTTTTCTCCCAACGGATGTTTTTCATGATCTCTGTGGGTATGAGCTGCACGGGACAGGTATAATCGGTGAGACCTCCGCCGAAAAGCACGCGCAAAAAGATCTGAGCAAGCTTATTTATCACTTTTTTTACAGCTCCGTAGCCTGTCCATTTACATTCCGGCAGCCAGCGGGAGGTCGTCACGAAAATCGAAGGATCTTTTTTTCCTTCGGCTATGAGATCGGCTATTATCTCAAGCGGCATAGCCATATCCGTCTGAAACGGAATGCAGTGAGAGCCGGTAGCCCTTTCGATCGCGTCCGAATAAAAACCGATCCCGGGGGTTATCTGCGGAAAGATATCGAGTTTGACGCCGACTTCTTCGTTCTGCAGTTCGTCCAGCACGGCTTTGCATTCCGGTGTTACCCGGTCGGCCGGATAAGCGATCAGCAGCTCGGCGATATCCGATTTCTGCTCAACGGCGGCGGCAATGCCGTAAACGGTCCGGCGCAGAGACTCCGTTTCCGATACCGCGCCCATCATCACGGACACGGACGTAAACTCCGGGGCTGTCATAAGCGGATCATTTCCTTTCCGTGCAGCATGGCCGCGCCGCGGCGTCTGCCGAACCATACCGTTTCGCGAGCGTAGGTCTCGATATCGTCATATGTCACCGACGGACAGAATCTCACCGTGGTCTTCCGTTTCCGTAAAGGTTCGGGACTGCCGCCGATCACGCTTGTATAGAAAGAAAAGATATCCCAATCGGATGTGATCTCCGCTTCTCCGCCCGAAGGAATACGCACGATATGACGCTGGAAAACGAGCATCTGCTTGAACAGCTCATCCCCGATATCAAAAGTCTTCAGATACGGCAGAAGCTCGTTCATATACGCGTCCGGCTCGCACACGAGCTCTAAAAACGCGCCCTCCTCGAAGAACCACGTCACGTTGCCGAATTTTTCGTTGTGATAATTCCAGTCGCCGGAAAGAGAGCTTTCGTATTTCTCGCGGAAGCCTCTCCACAGCACACCGAGTCTGCCGTCCGAATTCAGGATGAAATCGAGCAGCCCGGTAAAAAAGTCGATATATTTTACGTTTTTCTCATAGTTGAGATAGATCGAAAACAGACGCAGAAAACCGAGGCTGTGGAAACACTGCACCGTGATCGAAAACAGATTTGCGTACACCCAGTCCTCTTCGGGCAGGGTCGCGGTGGCGCGCACGAGATAGGAATATTCCTGTACCTCCTCATCCCGTTTGATCGCGCTGTGTATATGATTGAAGGGTACTTTTATTTCTTTGATACCGTGCTTTTCGACGAAAGACTTTTCCGACATATCGGAGTTCGGCAGCATCTCGCAGTGATAGACGTTGATCGAATTGTGCTGACCGTTTTCAAGCAGACGGCAGATGCCCTCGCAGAAGCTTTCCTTCGTTTCGCCGGGCAGGCCTAAAATAAGCTCCGAATAGGTGGGAATGCCCGCCTCGTTGTATCGCTGAAGCAGAGAGGAGAAATGCTCCATCGTCAGATTCTTCCGGCCGATGTTTTTCAGCGCGTCGTCGGAAAGCGTCTGATACGCCATCGTCGCGCCCTTGTCCATACCTTCGGAATTGAGGATACGGCAGATATTGAACACTCTGTCCGCGCTGTTCTTTTCGTAGCACGGACGGAATACCTTGGGATAGCCGGTCTTTCTTTTCGATGCCACAAGGTATTCTGCTATTTCGACGTCACGGTCGAACATACCGAAATTGGAGTCGGCGCAGAAAATATATTCCACTTCGTTTTTCGCGAACCAGTCGATCTCGCCGAGCACCTTTTCGAGCAGGAAATGACGCATCTTTTTACCCGCGCACCAGTCGCAGTAGGCACAGGAATAGGGGCAGCCGCGGTTCGTTTCCAGCACTGCGAGCCAGTCGGCACCGGGATTTTCGTCCATGATCTTATCGAAAACGCCCGTAAGATACGGGGACGGATGATTTGACAGATCCGAGCATACGCTTCTTTCGGTGCGCACGTATTCCGTGCCTTTCCGGAATGCTATGTTTTCCACCGTTCCGAGCGCGTCCGCCGGCAGGGCGGCCAAAATATCGGCAAAGGTCTTTTCACCCTCGCCGTACATCAGGATATCGACGTAGGACTCGCTTTCAAGCAGGGAGCAGTCATTTTCACGGACACTGTGGCCGCCGAAAATGACGATACATTCCGGATATTTTTCTTTCACGCGCTTTGCGAGCGTTTTGTTGAATTCCATATTCCACACGCTGCAGGAAAACGCGGCGATATACGGATCCTTTATCTTTGAAAGTGCGTCGTCCAGCTTTTCCCGACGGTAAATGAAATCGGGGAAAGCGTATTCCTTATTCAGTTTTTCGTCCGCAAGACAATAAGCCGCCATCGTACCCACGGCGTACGGAAGATACACAGATCCGTCGAAATCAAAACCAACCTGAATAAAATAAATATTTTTCATAAATATCACCGGGTCAAAAATATGTTACTTAATATTATAACATGAAAAAATATGTTGTCAAACAAATCAACGGTAGATTTTTTTCGTCTTCCGTGTTATAATGATTTTTATATTATTATCAATGAAACACGGTGGCAGTCATGAAAAAACTGTACATGATACAAATTGGTTTCAGCTTTGATCGGTCTCTTGTTTATCTGCCTTATGCGGCGGGCTGTATCGCGGCGAGCGCATTTGCGGACGGCGAGATCGCGGCAAACTATGAGAAACCCGTACTGATCTTTGAAAGAGATACGCTTGAGAACAACCTCGCCCGGATAACCGCTCCGGACGTCGTGACCTTTTCCACAAACTTCTGGAATACGGAATACAATAAACGCCTTGCGAAACTCGTAAAGGAAAAATATCCGGACTGTACGATCGTCGTCGGCGGTCACAGCATCACGCCGGATTCGGAAATGCTGAACGAACAGCCCGACGTCGATTTCGTTTTATACGGCGAAGGCGAAGTATCCTTTCCCATGCTGCTCAAGCACTGTCTGCACGGCGAAAGCTGTGACGATGTGCCGGGCGCCATGTTCCGCAGAAACGGAAAGATCGTAAGGATCCCGCAGCAGCTCAACGACCTATCCGGATTTCCCTCCCCCTATCTCACCGGGATCTTCGACGATATCATGGCCGAGCACCCGGAGATCATGTTCAATATGACCGTGGAGACCAACCGCGGCTGTCCCTACACCTGTGCCTACTGCGAATGGAGCCACGACAGAAGGCTGCGGCTCTTCCCGATCGAAAAGGTCAAGGCGGAGATACAGTGGGCAAGCGATCATAAGCTGGAATACATTTACTGCGCGGACGGCAATTTCGGTATCGTTGAACGGGATATCGAGATCGCACAGTGGGTGGTGGACGTACGGAAAAAGAACGGCTATCCCAACATATTCAAGCCCTGCTACGCGAAAAACAGCAACGATACCGTGTTTGAGGCTGGCAGGATCCTCAACGCCGCGGGCGCGGACAAGGGGATCACCATATCCTATCAGACTACCTGCGAAGAGGCTCTTGACAACATCGCCCGCGAAAATCTTGACGTAGACGTGTTCACCGATCTGGCAAAACGCTGCAATGCCATCGGCATCCCGACTTATTCCGACCTGATCCTCGGCCTGCCCGGAGAATCCTTTGAAAGCTTCCGGAAAACGCTCTGCGATCTGATGGAAATGGGTCAGCACAATTCGGTCACCTTCCACCACTGTCAGGTCTATCCGAACGCCCCCATGGGCAAAAAAGACTATCAGGAAAAATACAAAATGGAGGTCACGGAGGTACCCATCGACGCCGTGCATTACACGCCGGATTTCAGCGGTGTGAACGAGCGCTTCCGCATAACGACCGGATCCTATTCGATGAGCCGCGCGGATTGGGAAAAAACCAACGTTTACGCCGTGTGCGTAGAGGCCTTCCATTACATCGGTCTCGTGCGCTGCTTTGCCCTGTATATGCGCCACGAGATGGGTATGTCCTATCTCGATTTTTACAACAGACTCTTTGCTTTTCTTTCGAGCCGTCCGGATACCCTGCCGGGACAGGTCCTCACCTGGGTACGCGATACCATCAGCGATACCGAAAATCCGTGGGCGTATCAGAAGGATATCTTCGGCACCACGGGCTGGTATTTCGAGGAGGGACTTTTCCTCGAGTGCACTCACGAGCTGGCCCGCTACACGCAGGAAATGCTCCCGTTTTTCGAATCGCTCGGCATTCCCGACGACGTTTACAGTCAGCTCCTTACCTATCAGACCGAGATTCTCCGTCAGCCGGATAAAAACGAACTGCATCTGCCGCTGGAATACGATTTTTATAACTATTTCCGCAATATCTATATGCGGGAGTATAAGCCTCTCGAAAAGAAAAAAAATATCCTCCATATAAAAATGGAGAAAAATATCACCGCGTGGGACGAATACGCCCGCGAGATCATCTGGTACGGCAAACGCCGCAGCGCGACGCTCGCCACGAACGACCGGGAATCCGTCACAATAGAATACATGTAAAAACAGCCTCGGGCATCTTCCTTACACGGAAAGCCCGAGGTTGTTTATATTATATCATATTTCTTCGATATGCGCTTCGGAAAGATAGATATTCTTGCCGCCGCGCCGCCCGTACCAAACGACGAAACGGGCGTAATCCTCCCAGTTATCGAAGGTATCGGGATCGTCGATGACGAGTTTTTTATCCGCCGGCGCAAGAGCAGGGGGCATTCCCTCCAGCGCGCCTTTGAAATAGTCGGGGAAATCATAACGGATGACCTGTTCGCTGTGCCTGTTGTTGACCGTTTTGATGATCGCGTACTGATACCCGAAAAGGTCGTCCAGCACGTCGGGATCGATACCGAGACCGTTCGTGAATCCGCGGATCTCTTCATAAAAACGTTTTTTGTTTCTCACGATCTCCAGGAAGGCGTATTCTTCCGCCGTCCACGACACGGGACCGTATGTTTCGTCAACGAACACAACGGGACCGCCTTTTTCGATCACGTCCGAAAAATGCTGTTTCACGCGGGCGAAGACGTTCCCCGCCACGGTATCCGGGTGCTGTTCAAGATATGTCAGCAGCCGGTCATAGAAGTCGCCGTAACCGAACCCGAGGTCATAATGGCAGTACAGCGCCACATACTCCAGCAGACCGAGATGATGGAAGCACTGCACGCACGCGGAGAACATATTCATCCTTATCCACTCGGCGTGATCCATGGTATTCGTCTTTGTGATAATACGCGAATACTCGGTGATGCTGTCCTCGCCGGTCTTTACACGGTGGGGCTGATTAAGCGGCAGCACGGTATATTCGATCCCGAAACGGTCCATATATTCCCTGTTGCCCATCGTGGAACAGGGAAGCCATTCCAATATATGGATGAACAAAGACGAATGCTGTCCCGCGGCAAGAAGCGTATCGATCCCTTTTACGAAAGAAGCGTACGTTTCCCCGGGAAGACCTATGATCAGATCGGAATACGTGGGGATGCCCGCGTTCGCGTACATACGCAGAAGCGTTGAATAATAATCGAGCTTGATATTCGAACGGCCGATATTGTCGAGTACCTGCGGATCAAGAGACTGGAAGGCAAGCGTCACGCCCTTATCCATATTGGCGGCATGGAGCTTTTCGGTCATTCTGAAAATACGTTCCGTGCTGTTTTTGGCGTAGGATACCTGGAATTTATCGGGATATCCGGTGCGTTTTTTGAAATCGATGATCCAGTCCACGATCTGTTCGTCACGGTCAAACAGACCGAAATTCGCGTCCGCGCCGCCTAAGAACTCGATCTTATGCTCGCTGGCCCATTCGATATCCTTGTAGATCCTCTCCATCGAGAACATGCGGATCTTCGATTGATACATGCCCCATCCGCAGTACGTGCAGGAATACGGACAGCCGCGGTTCGTTTCAAGCAGCGCATCGAATCTGATATCCGGATTCTCCGCGATGATCCGGTCAAAGACTCCCTCCTGATAAGGCGAAGGATACTCGTCCACCTCGGGAACGGCACAGGGATTGCTTTTGATTTCTCCGTTTTCGCGGTAGGTGACGTTGGGGATCGAAGAAAGATCCGGCTGCTCCTTCAGATACTCGAGCAGCAGAAGCCTGAACGGCTCTTCCCCCTCGTTGTGAACGGCAACGTCGATAAAAGGATTTTCGCGCAGGATGTCGTCTCCGGGCGCTACCTGATGTCCGCCGAACTGGATGATACACTCCGGGTATGTTTCCTTTATTTTCGCGGCAAGCTTCTTGTTGTATTCAAAATTCCACATATAGGAGGAAAATCCCACGTAAAACGGAGAATCGAGCTTTGCCACGACGTCGTCGATATCCTCCCGGAGGAAAAAGATATCCGCCGCGTTATAATGCGCTTTTACGGTCTCGTCCTTCCACGCGTAGGCGATGAGCGCGCCCACGGCATAGGGAATATAAACGGTTTTTCCGTTCAGATAGGTAGCCTGCACCATGTACACGTTTTTCTTTTCCGTTTTTTCAAACGTCTGTACCGCCGTATTTTTCTTTCCGGTATAAAGCTGCGCGTCGTCGCGGCGGCCGTACCAGACGTTCATACGAGCATATTCGTCCCACGTCGCGGCGGGTGTATCCGAAACCGTAACGGTGTTTCCGATTTTTTCCAGAGGCTTGTATTCATCCTGATAAATGCGCTTGAAATAGCCGTAGAAGTCATAGCCGAGAGTGAGAGCCATCCCGGTCCTGCCGGGTTTTTTGATGATCGCGCTCTGATACGTCATCAGCGCGTTGAAAATATCCTCTTCGATCCCATAGGACTTTACGAATCCGCCGATCTCGTCATAGAACCGGTCCGCTTCCCTCGCCAGGGCGAGGAACATATATTCCTCAAAACTCCACAGCAGCCGTTCCTCGTCGCCGAACAAACAGGAGAACGAATTCTTTCCGTCTATAACGCCGTCGGTCAACGCACGGATCCTGCGGAAGACCCGACCGCATACACTGTCTTCCTTTGCGGAAGAGATAAGACTTATCAGCGACTCGTAAAACCGTTTATACGGAATATTTTTTTCTTTATTAAGATATATGGCGATGGCTCTGGTCAGCGCAAGATTGTGGAAAGCCTGCACGCACACCGAGAAGATGAACGAACGCTTCCAGTCCGCGATCCCCATATCGGAGGTGGATATGACGATATTGGACATTTCCTTTATGCCGTCCTCCTCCGGCTTAGTGTGATACTGCGCGAACTCCGTGTGCACGGTGCGGATACCGTATTTTTCACAGAATTCTTTGCTGCCCATGCGGGAATTGGGAAGAAGCTCACAGGGATAGATACCGAGAGCCGTATGCTGATTGGACTCAATAAGGTCGCAGATCCCGTCCGTAAAGCTGTCGTAGGTCTCGCCCGGCAAACCGAGTATGAGCTCCGAAAAAACAGGTACCTTCGCTTCGCTGTAGCGCGCCATGAGCCTTTTGAAATTCACAAGATCCATGTTGCTCCGGCCGATCTTTTCAAGCACGTCGGGCGAAAGGCTCTGGAAAGAGAGCGTGGGGGATTTGCCGATACGCCGATTGATAAGCTTGCTGCTGATCTCAAACACGACGTCGTCTTTATTTTTCGTATAATTGGTACGGAATACCTTCGGATAGCCGTATTTTTCGTTGTATGCAATGATCATATCGGCGATCTCGGTATCACGCGGATATATTCCGAAATTGGAATCGGCGCAGTAAACGTATTCGATCTTATTTTCCGCCATCCAGTCGAGCTCCGCCCTGATCCTATCCATCGGGAACTGTCTGAGCTTCGATTTGAGAGAACCCCAGTCGCAGAACGCGCAGCGGTTGGGACAACCGCGGTTGGTTTCCCATACGATGGACGGAACGATCCCGGAATCACGGATGATATCGTCAAAATATCCCTCCGTATAAGGAGAAGGGAATGAAGCGATATCCGCCGCTTCGCCCGCGGGTGTTGTGACAACAGAACCGTTTTCCCGGAAAGACACGCCGCCGACAGAGGAATACGGTCTGTTTGCCGAAAGAGCCAGCAGAAGATCTTTGAATACCTTTTCTCCCTCGCCGTGCATAATGATATCGGCCTCGGGGATCTTATCCAGATCGCTGCCGTCGGGCTTCACGTTATGGCCGCCGAACGCGATGATGACGTCCGGATATTTTTCTTTCAGCTTTTTCGCGAAAAGCTTGTTGTACTCCATATTCCAGATATAGGACGAAAAACCGACAAAATACGGCTTCTCAAGGGAGGCAACGGCCTCGTCGATATTCTCGCGGGTAAAAATAAATCTGCCGAGAGAATACTCCTCTTTTATCTTTTCGTCCGCAAAGGCGTAGGCGGCAAGGCAGCCCGCCGCGTAAGGGAGGTAGGCGCTTTTCACGCTTTCGCCGTAAACGGCGCTGGCCTGTATGAGATAGATCTTTTTCTTCATGCCTGTATGTCTTCTTTCCTGATGTATGTCACAAATAAAGTTCCGTAAAAGTTCTGACCGAATCGGTCACGATATCGGCACGGCTTTTGTTCTCGTCGGGGATCGCGTGCCCCGAGCGGACGAGCACCTTCGTGCCGATGCCGGCATGGATACCCGTTTCGATATCTCTTTCGGTATCGCCTATCATAAGGGAGTTTTTTATATCTATGTTTATCCCCTTGAGCGCGAAGTCTCTCACAGCTCTTTCGATCATGCCGGGAGCGGGTTTTCGCTCGGGAGAATCTTTTTTATATTTTTCAACAACGCCCTCGGGATGATACGGGCAGTAGTAGATACCGTCGATCACCGCTCTGTCCTTCAGAAGCTCCGTCATGTGGTCGTGCAGGGCGTTCACGTCGTCCTCGGTGTAGAGTCCCTTGGCGACGCCCGCCTGATTGGTGACGACGATCACGAGATACCCCTTTTCCCGCAGAGCGGCCAGCGCCTCGGGTGCGCCGTCGATGAACTCGAAATCTTCTTTTTTATATAAGTGATGTTTTTCTTTACAGATCACGCCGTCGCGGTCGATGAACGCCGCCCGGAACGTTTTCACACCGGATCTCAGCGGGATCTCGGTCTGCGCCCGGAAGAAATCGGACGGTACGCCGATGTCGATGAAATAGCCGTCGGACGGAAGAGCCGCCATGCGGAAAACGAGCTTTTCCATGACGTCGGTCTCAAACGAGAATTTTCCGTCCGGAAGCTTTTCCGTTATGCTCCTTTTCACAAGGTACACGCCGCCGTTGATAAAGCCCCGGTCGATGGCTTTTTTTTCGTTGAACGCCGTGATATTGCCTTCTTCGTCGAAGACGACCACACCCGAACGGTCGCGGCAGCCCACTTCCCTTACGCTCAGCGTTATGTCGGCTTTAAGCGCCGCGTGGCGTTTTTCGAGCGCCGGGAAATCAACGTCGAAAAAGGTGTCGCCGTTCAGAATAAAAACGTTTTCGGAGGTACACAGCTCCAGCGCCTGCTTTATCGCGCCGCCGGTGCCGAGAGGCTCCGCTTCCTCGGAATACAGGATCTTTACGCCCTTATATTCGTTCCCGAAATATTCCCGGATCTGCTCCGAGCGGTAGGACACGGCGAAAACGAGCTTCTGAATCCCGCGGGCAATGAGATACTCCGCTATATAGTATAAAAACGGTCTGCCGTTCACGGGCGCCATCGTCTTCTGTGTGTCGCTTACCACATGACTGAGACGCGTACCGAGCCCTCCGGCGAGAATTATAACGTCATTCATAGATATCCTTCGTTCCGTCGGCTTTTTCCACACAGCCGGAATACATCCCGACCAAATACGTATCCTCAAGATACCGAAAATCGTGCCGCACGTACTCGTTCACGAGAAACATATCGCCGGAGGAAAAAATATGCTCCTCCGTTTCGCCGTCAAGCTCCGCGCGTACCCTCACGCTGCCGGAAAGGATGAAGAACGTCTCTTTGTTCTCTTTATGATAGTGGAATCTTCCTCTCACCGCGCCCGCCTTCGTGAATACCGCGTTGACCTGGTTATAGCCGCCGCTCACGAGCTGGGTGAGCGTGCCGCGGTCGTCCGTGAAGGTGAAATCGGGGGTGAGTTTTTCAATGAGCGCCATAGTTCACACGTTCCCGTAAAATGAATTTTTGATAATGGAATACACCTTGATAAGCTCCTCGATGCCATCGTCGAGGCTGTAGGCGGGCCTGTAGCCCATGCTTTCTATCCGCGCGTTCGACACGAGATAATTCCGTTTGTCGGGATCGGTGCCCACGGGCGCCTCGATATACATGAACTGCGGGATATGCTCTTTTATCTTTTCGCAGAGCTCTATTTTGGAAAGATTGGCGTCACTTAATCCGCAGTTGTACTGCCGGCCCTGCATTTTATCGAAATTCTCCATCGCGAACATGAAGGCACGCGCGGCGTCGCGGACATGGAGATAGTTGCGCATGAAATGACCTTCGAAAATGACCGCGGTACGGTCGAACACCGCTCTGTATACGAAATCGTTCACGAGCAGATCGGTACGCATTCTCGGAGAGGCGCCGAAGAGCGTCGCAAAACGGAAGGTGAGCGAATCACCCGCGTCCAGCACGGCTTTTTCCGCCGCCATTTTGGTTTTTCCGTAAAGGGAGATGGGGTCGATGGGCGACTCCTCGGTACAGTAATTCTGTCCCTGTCCGAGGCCGTAGCCGCTGTTGGTGCAGGGAAAAACGATCTTCTGTCCTTTTTCGCGCAGTTTTATAATACTTTCCACGGCTCCGAGGTTGGTGGTGGTCGCCGCGGTCTTGTCCTTATCGCACACGGGGAAGCCGACGAGAGCCGCGAGCGGGAAAATGAAGTCTTTGCCGTCGAGTACTTTTTTCAGCGTTTCCTCATCGCGCGCGTCGCCGTTCACGATCGTGAAATTTTTATATTTACAGCAGTCGATCAGAGACGCCTGACGGTACAAAAACGAATCGAGCACCGTAACGTTATGACCTCTCTGTAAAAGCTCCGGCACGAGCACCGAGCCGATATAGCCGGCGCCGCCGGTGATGAGTATATCCGACATTTTATTTACCTCTTATTTCTGCGCGTAAATGATTTTGCTGCCCTCATGCTCAAACGAAAAGGGCACGTACATATATTTTGAAAGGGCCTTTCTTACGTTCGCCTGTTTCTCTTCCGGGACGTACAGCAGCAGAAAACCGCCGCCTCCCGCGCCTAAAAGCTTGCCGCCGACGGCGCCGCTCTCTTTCGCGGCGGCATAGATGCCGTTTACCTCGTCGGTGGATATATTGGACGCGAGCTTCTGCTTCAGCTGCCACGTAACGTCGAGCAGTTCACCGAAGCGATCGAGAGAGCAGGAGGAAAGAAGGATCTTTTCCGCCTCGTCCGTCAGCCCGCGCATGTCCCAGAGCGTATCGATGTTTTTGTTGAGATTGGCGGACTGCTCTTTGGAGATATCGCTTGAAATACGGCTCGTGCCCGAGAAAAACAGCATCAGCTTCGCGTTCAGGTTCTCAAGCCGTTCGGACGGGATGTTCACCGGACGGACAGTAAAGCCGTCCGCGCTGAAATCAATGCGGTTGAAGCCGCCGTACGCCGCCGCGATCTGATCCTGCACGCCGCCGAGCTCCGCACACCTTTCGCGCTCGATAAAAATGGCTTCCTGCGCAAGCGTATAGGCGTTCGGTCTGCCGCCGCGCAGCGTATGGATGCTGTTGAGAAGTCCCACCGCGAACGACGAGCTCGAACCGATGCCCGTACGCGCGGGGAGATCGGAGTCGTAGCCGATCTGCAGAGCGTTTTCGCCTAAATACTTCATCGTTTCGCGGACGAGAGGATGCGATACTTCGTCCGGCGAGTTGAAACGCTCGATCTTTGAATACGTGAGCTGATTTTTATAGCTGAAGAACGGCGGATAATCCCGCACGGTGACGAAGCAGTATTTATCGAAGGTAGCGGAAATGACGCTGCCGCCGTATTTTTCATAGTATTCCCTGTAATCGGTACCGCCGCCGAAGAACGACATACGAAACGGAGTTCTTGAAATGACCATAATTCTTTCCTTTTTTCAGAAGCCGATGCGCTGCGTAATTCCGAGCGCCGCTTTCAGTTTTGCGTTCGACATGGTGAGAAGTCCCGCCCGCTTTTCGGTGAACACGTCCGTGTCGCCGCTGAGGCACGGCACGACGAGTTTTTCATCCGCTCCGCACGTTTTCGCGGCGTAAAGTCCGATATCGTATTTCGAAGTGGGTTCGTCGGCGCAGACATTGAATATTTTTTCGTCCGTATCCGCGTCCGAAAGTCGGCAGAGATATTCCGCCGCGGCGGGATAGGTGAGCGACGAACGGATATAGTCCGTGAACATATATATGCTCTCCCCGCCGGAAAGCTTATCGGTGAGCGTATCGAAAAAATGCTTTTTATGCGTCAGGGACGGCGCGAACATGTACGGAAACCGAGTGACGGAAAAGCCGCAGCCAAGCGTGATCTCCTCCGCGCGTGCCTTTTGCTCTCCGTAGAGATTCACGGGAGAAAGGGGCGACGTTTCGGTAAACGGCGTATCGTCCTTATTCTCTCCGTACACCGTGTCGCTCGAAGCATAGTAAAGCCGCGTTATATCGCAATCCGAAAGCTTCGTAAGGAAGTCCTCATACGCGCGGCTGTTGATATACAGCGCTTTTTCCGGCTGCGCTTTCACGAAGTCCGGTGAATGCGCCGCGATGAGATAAATAAGCTTTATATCTTTTTTGTCTTTCAGAAACGCGTGCAGAGCGTCGAGATCCTTGCGGGACGTAAGCTCGAACGGAAGATTTTTCACGTTCTCCGACTCCGGAAAAACGGCGGAACGGTGGTTGAGGGCAAGTACGCTTTCCCCGCGTCCGATGAGATCATTCTGAATATACGCGCCGAAAAAGCCGTCGGCACCCGCAATGCAATACAATATCTCACCCTCCGCAAAAAACACTCTTCCATTAAAATATAATTAATTATATATTATCAAATCCGCTTTTTTTTGTCAAGCGGAGAGACGAAGACGAAAAACGGCAGTTTACACCCAAAGCGCGTAAACTTCTGTTTCGTGATTCAGGTCATAGAATATAGGATTTTGTACAAAGAAACCTCTATCCCGGTTTTTTGCTTATCCGACGACTGCGTTCATGATCCCGTTATCGTCAAAGGAAATATCAACGCGGATCTGTTCCGTTTTGCCGTCCTTAAAAAACGCGGTAAAAATAAGGGTGTCCGTTATGTCGGATACGGTCATTTGGGCATCGCTTTCAAACGCCGCGATCGTTTCATAAGAGGGATTCCAGCTGATGCCGACCGTGTTATTTTTTCTGTATTCGTCGCCGGAGATCGTCAGCTCCCGTCCCTCATCCGCGCCGGCGGTGCAGGAATCGGAAGTATGCTTTGTAAAGCTGTAATTGCCGGTACCGGATATTACGATCCTGTCAAGAAGCTCTGCGTTTTCGACAGCAAAGGAGAAATAGGCGAGTGAATATACGGCATAGATACTGTTTTCGGTTTCATCCGAAAGATGTATCTCCGCGCCGTAGGACGGAATATCTCTGTCCTCTCTTTCAATATACTCTTTGTTGATTTCTTTCAGCTTGTCGAATACCGCGTTTTTCTGCTCCGTGGTCATGCCGTCAACGTGTTCGAGCATCAAACGACATTCATAGGGAACAGTGACATTGTATCCGTTTTTTACCTGCCGGAATGTAACATCGTCTTTCTCCGCCGCGCTGGCGACAAGCAGCCCGAAACGGGGAGCCGATACGTCTTGTGTTGCCGTCGGTGCCGTTACATCGGGAGAGCCGTTCTTAAAGAAACCGAATACTGCCGCGAAAGCGATCGCCAGACATAATGCAAGGGGAATGACACGTTTGGAAACGGTGCTTTTCCTGGATTTTTTGCTGTTTTCCGCACGGGCAACAAGGTCTTCGTCGATGGAGCCCATGGCATTGAATATATCATGACTGTTCATGGATAGTTTCCTCCGATAAATATTTTCTGAGCTTTTTTCTCGTTCTGTGCAGGATCAGCCGCACGTTTGCCTCACGCAAGCCCGTTTTGTCCGCGATCTGCTCCATGCTGTCCGAACGGTAATACCGCATTATGAAAATATTGCAGTCCCGCTCCGGGAGTGTCCGCAAAAACGGATTCAACAGTGATTGCACGTCCGCGTCTTTTGTTTTTAAGTCTTCGGGGATACATTCCGAAAGCTCATGCAATATGTTGTCATCCGCCTGCATCAATTCATCCGGAGAAACGGACAAAATCTCACAGATACGTAAAACGGTTTTGTGATCGGGACGCCGGACGCCGGTTTCCCATTTGGACACGAGATCGCGCGAAACATACAGCTTTTCGGCTAACTGTTCCTGCGTTAGATTCGCCTGCAAGCGCAGCTTTTGTAATTTCTGACCGGTCTGCATTGTATTCATCACCTCCGCTGCGTTTTCAGCATACCGCATGAACAGCGAATTAGCAAGGGACGGAATGTTTCACGAAAAAATCAGCCGGCGGGGTAAATTACCTCACCGGCTGATCGTCCTTATACGCTCATGAAAACGGCAAAACCGCCGTTGAAATAATAGGTGTTCGTATAAGGGAAATTTGGTACGGTTGTTGATAACGGATCCAATAACAAAATGCATACGGCAGCCGAACATACATAATCTTTTCAAAATATCACCGTATTATTCATCGCTTTCATCGTTTTCAAAAGCAAGCTCGGTCAGTTCACGTAGCTTGTTCTGCAGCAGCTCTTTGTCGGGCAGGTGCAAAGTATAGTCCGCAACCATTGTCGGGGACATCGTTCTGCTGAGTGTGTATTCGACAACCGTGTCATCCTTGCCTGTGCAGAGGATCAGACCTACGCTCGGATTTTCATTCGGCTTCCTTACGTCCCGGTCAAGAGCTTCCAGATAAAAATTGAGTTGTCCCAAATGCTCCGGACGGAACATGTCGATCTTCAATTCAATAGCGACAAGACAGGATAAAGCGCGATTGTAAAACAGCAGATCAATGAAGAAATCGGTATTGCCGACCTGCACACGGTATTCTTCTCCGACAAAGGTAAAGTCGTATCCGAATTCCAGGATAAAATCTTTCAAATGCGATACGATCTGTCGACGAAGATCCTTTTCTTTATACGGCTCGTTGAGGTCAAGAAACTCGAATACATAAGAATCCCGCAGAGCAGATAAGCCGTAGTTTCCGGCAATCAATTCCTTGTGCTTCGCGTCGGAGAGCATGGTTCGTTCATAAAGCATACTGCTGATCTGACGATCCAGTTCCCGTTTTGAATAACGGTTTGCAATGCACATTTTCAGATAGAATTCGCGGGCTTCATCGGTCTTGCAGCCTGCCATGATAAGCAGATTGTTCGTCCACGGAATTTCTCTCACCAGTGGTGAGAGTTTTTCGTTTCCGTTATAAGTTTCATAAAACTGCTTCATACGCCATATGTTTTGCGCGGAAAAACCTTTTACCGTCGGGTACCGGGATTGAAGAAACGCGGAAAAATCCGCAACGATACTTTTACCCCAGCCTCCGTCCCTGACACGGTCGCTGATGTAAGCGCCGATTTCCCAATACATCTGAATCAATTCCGCATTGACTGCTTTCAGAGCACGGGCGCGGGCGTTATCGATAATGGAGACGATTTCATCAAACTGCCCTGCTTGTGGGGTTAATTCGTCACTCAAGTTTTTCACTCCCATAGTATTTGAACTTTTTTCATTTTCATAGTATAACCAAAATCGAAATTATAGTCAATCGGGAGATTGAAGGTTCTTACAAATTTGCTGAACCCGGAAAAAGAACCGGTTGTTCGGATGAAGATTGAACTCATAATAAACATAATCTTTTCCGGATATTTCCGATTTATACGTCAAAGCCCGCGTCCCGAAGCTCCTCCTTCATCGCGCTGCGGCGGGGAAATTCCTTTGCCCACCTTTTTGCCATATCATCCGCAAGCGCTTTTCCGCCCGTATGGGTTTTCAGGCGGCGGAGATATTGCGCTGCTTCGGCATAAGTGTTCCTTGAGGCGGCGTTTTTCATCATTCTATCAAGCAAAAAGGCAAAAGCGGCGCGCGTTTCATCGGGAAGCTGCTTTTTAAGCTCTTTTTCATAGGTCATAAAAGAACTCGCAGAGCCTTCCTTTACCAGCTCGTCAAGCAAGTCCTCGTACATTTTTTCTGCCGACAGCAGCTCGCATTTCCGACCGCTCATTGAATCCGACAGCAAAAGCGCGCTCCTGACCGCCGTCCATTCGTCATGTGTGAGAAGATTTTTTAACCGCATAACATATTCCATATCATCCTGACGGCAGTTAAAGACATAAAACAGCAGCTCTTCGCCGAGTTCATCCCTTTTCCCGGTCTTTTCATACAGGTCGATCAGCATTTCCGACCATTTGTAAAGCCAGCCGGTGTTTTCGTCTATACGCTTGCTTTCTTTGATAAGGTCGATCGCTTCGGCGTATTTTTCCTCCGCGAGCGCTTCGTCGATCTCCTGCTTTCTTATGCCGTGAAGCATACGGTATTGGTCTCTGAACGCTTTTATTTCCTCCGGCGGCAGCTTCATCTGCGACATGACCGCGCTTTTTTGCGCTATCACATTTTCGATATAATACGAATCGTCCGCCTCTCCCGCTAATTTTTTATCCAGCAACGCAAGCTTCTGCTCTAAAAACTCCCGTTCCGGGAAATTTTCAAGCACAAAATAAAACAGATTTTCGTCCTTCTTTGAGTTGAACCACGCGAACATTTCCCGCTTCAGACCCAAATCCGCCGCGTCGTGGAGCTCCTCCCACCAATCAAAACAGCAGCAATCAAAGTCGGCGTATCCTCCGTCGGAATCGTCAACGTCATTGGAATACGCCTCTTCATATGTCATACAGAGCAGCTCAAAGGCGTCCTCAAGCAAACCGTTTTCGATCAGCGCGGGGAGCCTTTTCTCTAAAAATACGCTTAATTCGTAAAAATAATCCTCCGCGTGGTAATAATCAACATAATCGTAACCGCCGGTCGCGGCATAGGATATTTTTTGAAGCTCGCGCTCCCAGACCCGCTTTTGCGCGGGCGATATTTTGTCACAGCATTTGAGTATAAGCCTGTCGCGCAGCGCGGGATTTTCTTCTGCGTATTCGAGAAGAAGGGCTTTAGCCTCTTTTTCGCTGAGTTTTTCCACAGTTTCCTCAAGCGTTATTTTTTTGTGTTCCCCTTCCTCATCCGGGAAGTCCGCATGATCCTCAAAGGCAAACAGCACCGCCGCCATATGCTTGCAGCGGGTGCCGTCCTTCGCGTAAGGGCAGGTGCATCTCGTGAGAATGACGCCGCTCCTGTCGTCGTCGAACGTGATTTCGACCTTATAGACCTTTGAGCCGTACACCTCGGCGGTCACGCTGTTCTTATCCGCATCGTATACAAGCTTATCCACGGCGTCGGTCTCGTAATAATCCCTGCCGCGTTCAAGTATTTTCTTTGTGAAATACGGCTGCCAACATTTTTTATCCGGCATTTTCATTTTCCGTTCTCCTTCCGCAGATCACCTTATTTTTAGAATGAAAGCTCTTTTTCGTCATCTTCCTCAAAAGGACAGTTGATAAGCTCACCCTCCTCGGCGGCAAGCCTTTTCGCGTCTTCCCACGTTACGCCGAAAGGAGCGCCGCCTTCCGTAAACCCCGCGATGAAAGCAAAGGTCTCATCAAACCCGCCCTCTTCACCATAACCGCCGGTTTCTTCTTTTTCTTTCTTGTTTTTTTGATTTCTGTACATAGAAAAACACTTCCTTTGCCCATAGTATACCACAATGTTTTTTTATTCGCTACTTTATTTGCTGCTTTATTTGCTGCTTTTTTATATCAGGAGAAATATCCTCCTCTCGGGAAGTACGGGATGTTGAGAGAAACGTATCTGAAAGAACACCGGCGGGGAACGTACACTCTGCTGCAGATGGACGGAGAATTGAGAAGTCATCTGCGGGACGTGGACGAGCGGGCAAATGAAATCCTTGAACAGACCGTGAAAGCGCTTGCCGAGAGGGAAAAATGCGATGAAACACTCAAGCGTACCGATCCGATGAAATGGGTTGGGCTGATGAACAACTACCGCCACTGTGCAGAAGAAATCATTTTCCGGGAGCTGATTTATTAATAATATAGTTTTGCGGTCTTCGGAGGTTATCCGAAGACCGCATTGGTTGTTTTACCAGTGTTTAGCACCGCATGAACAGTACTGGTTAATCTTGAAGAGTTTGTTAAAGAGATTGATTATCTTCCAGATGAAACCAAGGAAACCGGTCTTATGACACAGATGTGAACATGTTGCAGGAGCGGGTTCTTCAGCACCGCAATTTACACAAATGCCATTCTCATACTCATGAGGAAGTTTTGCAACCTTTTCAGTCTTTTGAGTATCGCAAACAACGCAAGTATATGTCGCACTGCCTTCTGCCTTACAAGTTGCAGGAGAAGTAACGACACCACCGTCCCAAGTGTGAGAGAGCTTATCCGTTACGGTCTGCGCCACAAGGATCGTATCGCAGACGGAGCACTTACTGCCTTCGGTAAGTCCGGTCGCTTTGCAGGTCGCCGCAACAGCCGGAACGGTAACCTCCGTGTGCCCGAACTTTTCCAGCGTTTCTGTGGCTCATTCGCCTGCTTCAACAGCAGAGTGCCACTCCTCATAGTTCAGGAACGGTCTTTCGTCGATCATCTGCGCCGCTTTCTCGTGGTCGGCTCTTTCGTCCGGCAGATCAAAGTCGAACAGCGCGGGAATATGTCCGGTGCCTTCCTTATAATAGAATTCGCCGTCCTCTGTCATTCCGAGAATATCGCAGTTGATCAGAAATGAATCCGAAACGGCAATGGAAAGCTCTTTGTCCGCAAAGGCATTCAGAGGGGTGATATCGCACAGCATATAAAGCACGCCGTTTTCCTCGTAGGGAGTCCAGTTCAGTACCCCTTCATACCACATACATGGGTTCGGATAATACCCCTTGATCAGCGGTAGGAAGCCAAGATTTCCGGGGGTCAGCGTTTTATCATCCTCCGGGTCGAACACGGTGAAAACGCTCTTTCCGTCCGTGCGACGAAGCGTGAAAACGGCAAGCGTCATCTCGCCGTCCTCGGGTGCCATAAGCCCCACGTCCGCGTTCAGGACGTTCGCGTCAACGATGGCTTCAAAGGTGATGATATAGTCTTCCGTTTCGTATGTTTTCTGAACCGTCTGCACCGTTTCCTCGGTCGCTTTGCCGGTATCGATCACGGTTTTTACATTTTCAAACTGCATTCCGGTGTTTTCAAAATACGACGGAAGAAAGAATTTTACGGCGGCTCCCGCCGAAACGGTGAGCAGCGCAAGGATCGCCGCAGCGATCAGAATTCTGAGTGTTTTTTTGTTTTTCATATTTGTTTTATGCTCCTTTCGTTCAAGCGCCGCCGTGAGCAGAACGGAAGTGCTTTTTTTGAAATCCTCATCGAATTTCACCGAAGCCATTTTTTTTGTGTATTCGTCGGCAAATTTCAACATTCGTATTCTCCTTCCAGCATTTTTTTAAGCCTTGCCCGCCCGCGCGAAATCAGCGTTTCCACGGTAGACAGGGGCTTGCTCAATATAGCGGCTATTTCTTTTTGTGAATAACCCTCGTAATAATACAGATGTAAAACCGTTCTGTATTTTTCGGGCAAAAGCATCAGGGCGGAAAGAGGCTCGTTCAGTCCCTCGGGCTCTTCGCTTAAAAGCTCCTCGGGCAGCTCGTCGATTGGTAAAAAGCTCGCCCGACGGGATAAACGAAGCATGGACTTCGCCTTGTTCACCGTCACGCGTATCAACCATGCCTTTTCGTGCTCCTCGTTTTCAAAAACGGGCTGTCTTTTTATTAAAACAAGGAAGGCTTCCTGTACGGCATCCTGCGCGTCCGCGGTATTTTTCAGAATCGCAAATGCCGCGCGCAGCAAAGAAGCGCTGTACTTTTCGACAAGACCGCTTATGTATTCATCGGTACCAAATGAACACATATGACCGACCCCCTTTCACTTTATATACTACACTAAGAAGCAAAAAATCTCATTTAAAATAACTATTTTCAGTAATTAAATCACAGTGCCATCACGAAACGAATGGCAAAGATCAAAGAAAGGATCCCTGCCTATATTGAAAAACAGAATTTGTAAAATACAGAAAATGTAAATTTGTATTGCTATTTGTTATACAATGGCGAATAATATCATTGAAAGGAAGATGATATTATGGCAACTAAAACCGCAAATGTTCTTGCAAGGGTGGAACCGGATGTTAAAATGCAGGCAGAAACCATTCTCGAAACGCTTGGCGTTCCCACTTCTGTACTCATAAATATGCTGTATAAACAAATCATTTTAACAAAGAGTATCCCGTTCTCGCTCTCTATTCCCTGCTCACCTGCTGCGAGAGACGAAATGGATGCTGTCGCTTTTGATAAAATGATGGAGCAGGGCTTGTCGGAAGCAAATGCGAAATCGGGTAAGCCTGCCGCGGAAGTTTTTTCTGATTTGATGCAGGGAGTATAATATGATCAAAAAGTATAGAGTCATTATTACTCCACAGGCACAGCAGCAGCTGATGTCGATCAAGGATTATATTCTTCTTGAACTCAAATCGCCGATTGCCGCGAGAAATACACTTGTTGTGCCTATGGCACAGAGATGTTATGGCGTATGCCATAGTGATGTTTTACGGCTTCACCGCAAAGTGATGTGATGTGTTCCACTTACGCGCCGCCGCGCACATCACTCGCCGTAGGCAAGCATCACGCGCGAAGCGCACATCACGTTCCGATAGGAACACATCGTTCAAAAAAGTCCCTTTTGTCGGCAGACAAAAGAGACTTTTTTGTTGGCCCGCCCGAAGGGATTCGAATTCTCGCGCTGCGGCGCTCGGTCATTCGCGGCTCTGAACGTCCACCGGACGTTCATTCAGTACCGCTCCTACGTTCTCATCCCTTCGGTACTGTGCACTTTAAAAATTCATTGGGCACCCAAAGGTGCCCGATGAATTTGGCCCGCCCGAAGGGATTCGAACCCCCGATCTTCAGAATCGGAATCTGCTGCGTTATCCAGCTGCGCCACGGACGGAAATATTCGACTGTGATGAATCTTGCCGAATGCTATTCTACAACAAGTTTGCGTCACAGTCAAGAAAGAAAAGTCGATTATTTGAAATACATATACACCTGGCACTTGATCATGCCGTTATAGAGCTTGCGGCGCTTATCGGCTTTCCGGCCGAAGGCGCGTTCGAAATCCTCGTCGGCGGTGATGATGGTGTAGCTTCTGCCCTTCACGGGTTTGAAGCGTTCGCCGAGGACCTTATAGAGCTTCCGCGCCTGCTCGATATCCATGAGGCGTTCGCCGTAGGGCGGGTTGACGATGACGGTCGCCTTTTCGGTAACGGGGGCAAAATCCTTCGCGTCTTTCAGTTCAAAGGTGACGTAATCCGCCACGCCCGCGCGCTTCGCGTTCTCTTTGGCGATCTCGAGCGCCTCTGGGTCGATATCGTAGCCGTAGCCGTGGAATTCGATATCGTGCCGCTGCAGTTCACGCGCTTTCGTTCTCTCCTCCTGCCACACCTTCGCCGGCGCCTGCCTCCACTGTTCGGCGGTGAAGCGTCTGCCGATGCCGGGGGCGATGTTGAGTGCCATCAGCGCACCCTCGATGATGATGGTGCCGGAGCCGCACATGGGATCGTAGAGCGTATGATAATGCCTTAAATGCGATATGGAACAAAGCGACGCCGCGAGTGTTTCTTTCAGCGGGGCGGCGTTCGCCGCGGGACGGTAGCCGCGCTTGTGCAGACCTCTGCCGGAGGAATCTATGAACAGGCTGACCTGATTTTTCATGATGGAAAACTGGATCTGATACATGGCGCCCGTTTCCTCGAACCACGGGATCATGAACTTCGTTTTCAGCCGCTCCACGACCGCTTTTTTGATGATCGCCTGACAGTCGCTCACGCTGAACAGATCGGAGTTGAGCGAATATCCCTTGACCGGGAACTGATCGGTCTTGCCGATCCAGTCCTCCCACGGCAGAGCCTTGGTGCCCTGAAACAGCTCTTCGAACGAGTGAGCCTCGAACGTGCCGAGCATCACGAGGATGCGCTCGGCGTAGCGGGAGCGGATATTCGCCCGCGCGAGCGTATATTCATCGCCGGAAAAAAGCACTCTGCCGTTTTCGGCGACCACGTTTTCGGCCTCCATTTCTCTCAATTCGTCCGCTATAAGTCCCTCCAACCCCAACAGGCAGGGAACGCAAAAATTCATTTTCATTATATTACCTCGATTCTTCACATCATCAGGAGATAAAACGGTAAATTGCAGGTTAGTGCGGAGGCTGTCGCGGGAGCGCGCGAAACATTTCTAACACAACGCCTCCCCTCTTAGGGGAGGAGGGCCGCGCGTAAGCGTGGCGGTGAGGTTCCGTGATTGCCGCCGTGACAACAATATGACGGAAACTCGCATTGAACCTCTCCACCAACCTGTCGGTTGGTCCACCCTCCCCTAAAAGGGGAGGCGTTATGATTCAAATGCTTCGTTTTACTCTTCAAACAAAAATTTACCGTCCTGCAGGCTGTTTCAAACAAGTCCCGCAAGTAATTTTATCGTATTCTCCACGCCGCTTATATGGCTTCTCTCGTAGCCGTGGGAAGCGAAAACGCCCGCGCCGATGAGTCCGTGACGGAAATCGTTTCCGGCGTCCAGCGTTGCTTCCACGTCGGAGCCGTAATGCGGGTAAACGTCCACGGCGTAGTCCGCGCCCGTTTTTTCCGCGGCGGCGATGAGCTTTTTCACCATCTCATAGGAATACGGGCCGCCCGAATCCTTGGCGCAGATGCTCACCTGCTTTTCGGTGCATTCGAGACCATCGCCCACGCACCCCATATCCACCGAAAGGGCTTCGGTGACCCCCGTGAACGGGCAGGCGGCGGCACCGTGCCCCACCTCTTCATACACGGTGATGTGAACGTATATTTTTCTCTCCGGCTCGATGCCGTTATCCTTTAAGTATTTCGCGAAGCCGAGGATGATGCCCACGCTCAGCTTATCGTCGAGGAAGCGGCTCTTGATGTAGCCGGAAGCGGTCACGCGAGTGCGGGGCTCCATGCACACGATATCGCCGTTGCGGATGCCGAGCGCCTTCACGTCCTCGGCTTTCTTCACGTCCTCGTCGAGGATGACCTCCACCGTATCAAAAGAACGCTCTTTCGTGCGGAAATCGCCGTTGACGTGGACGGACGGATCGTGCAGCTGCACCGTGCCCTCGTAGATCTTGCCGCTCTTCGTGATAACGCGGCAGTTTTCCGTTTCGCAGTTGGCGGCGCAAAGCCCGCCGAGAGGCGTGAGCTTCAAAGCACCCGTGCCCTTTATCTCGCACACCATGCCGCCTAAGGTATCGGCGTGCGCCTCTAAAAGAAGCGCGTTGGTTTCGTCTTTTCCCCCGATCTCGGCGGCGACACCGCCCTTTTCGGCAATAAACGCCTTGCAGCCGAGTGAAAGGAATTCGTTCTTTATTTTTTCGGCGACCTCTGCCGTGTAGCCTGTGGGGCTGTCGATGGCAAGCAGCTCCAACGTTTTATCGAGCGCGAACCGAGCGTATTCTTTGAACATGATACCTACCTCTTTATTTTGATCTTATGTTTTCGGAGCGGAATTGAGCCGCACAACGAGCGTGAATATGCCGTCCTCACACTTGGCGACCATTTCTCCCCGGTATTTTTTCATGGTGTTTTCTATGCTTTTGAGTCCGAAACCGTGCGCCTCGGCGTCCTCCTTGGACGTGGCGAAAAGCCCGGAGGACGTTTTCTTCGGCTCCTCCCCCGACGGATTGGAAACGCTGATCACACTGAACGTTTCGTTGCCGTGTACCTTGAGCTTTATATAGCGGCCGGAAGCGTCTTCGATCTTTTCATTTGCCTCGATGGCGTTATCGAGCGCGTTGGAAAGGATCACACACAGGTCGATGGGCTGTATATTGTTTTTGTCGAGATTCACCACGTCGTAGTTCGTGGTGATCCCCTTCGCCTGCGCCTCGTACATTTTTTCATTCAATATGGCGTCCACCGCGGAAACACCGCTGATGCGCACGTAGTCAGATTCGTCGATGACGCCGCTCATATCGCGCAGATATTTTTTCAGCTCGTCGAAATTCCCCTGTTCGGCGAGCATGTTCATGAGCAGAATATGGTTTTTTATATCGTGACGGAAAGAGCGGGTGCGGTTGTACAGCGTTTCTAAACGAAGCACCGACATTTCCTGCTGGTCGAGCTGCGCCGTGAGGATATCGGTGTCGCGTTTGAGGATCAACTGCTTCTGCAGCCTCGAAAACAGCACGAAAACGAGGATATTCACGAAAATGAGTCCCGCACCGGACAGATAGATATAGCGGACGATCATTTTGTCGGCGGGATCGGGATTGAGCGTGAGATAATACTGGAACACCGAAAACGTCGTCATCGTGATGACCGGAACGGAGAAAAGCGCGAGCCACAACCGGAACGAAGCGGGCGCGCGGGTCGTATAATGCCGCGCGAAGATGCTGATGAGCACCGACAATACGATCATGATGCCGTTGGAAACGGCAAGCTCGATGAGCTGCATATACGGCGCCGCCTTTTCCACGCCGAAATGCCGCCCGGTGATGAGCAGAAGGAACGCGGAGCCGATTTTCGCCGCCGAAAGCATCAGCACGAACGCCGACGCGCCGATGAGCTTTGAACGAACGTCCCCCTTATACAGAAGGAACAGGAAAACGAGCAGCACGGCGCATTCGGCTATATAGCAGTATTTTTCGTCGACTCCGCGCTGCCGCAGAAAAATGACGCCCGCGGCAACGGCGACGAAGGGAAGAAAATCAAAGCTGCGTTTTTTCAGCCGCGATTCGTAAAAGTTCGTTACGAGGATATACGCGAGCACGAGCTCAAACACCGACGAAAAAATGATCGCGGTGTTGAACAGAATATTCTGATAATCATTCAGAAGCCTTGTTATCATAGCAGCAACTTAAAACTGAAAACTGAAAACTGAAAACTGAAAACTGAAAATTATACTATCTCATCGCCCAGAGGAAGGCTTCGTTCGTCTCCTTCATCCGGTGCTTGCTCACGGGGATAGATACGCCGTCGTTCAGCGTCAGCTCTCCCGCGCCCACGGACGTTATTTTTGCGGCGTTCACAAGGAAGCTCTGATGGCAGCGCACGAAATCGTTCTTTTTCAGCGCCTCCTCCACGGCGTCCAATTTGCCGTAGAAGGAATATTCGCGCGCGTTCACGCACTTTACGGTGATCTTGCGCTTGTCGCTTTCAAAATAGACGATATCCTTCACGGGCAGGCTCACGTCCTCCGCGCCCGTGCGGAACGAATACCGCACCTCGTCGGACTTCATAAGCTCGGCGATACATTCGCGGAAAACGCCCTCGAAGCCGTTGACAAGCTCGGGCTTGAGCAGATAGCGGAACGCCCGCACCTCGTACCCGCGGAAAACGTATTCGGCGGACGCCGTGACGAATACGATCATCACGTTTTCGTCCTTTTCGCGGATCTTTTTCGCCGCGGTGAGGCCGTCGCAGCCCTGCATCGTGATATCGAGCAGGATGATATCAAAGTCCGCCGTACCGGAAGCATAGGCTTCGGCAAGCGGCGCGCCGTCGCTGAACACGGTGACTCTGCCGTCGATATCCGCTTTCGCGAAATAATCGGTCACGGCGTTTTTCAGATATTCGCTCACCCGGGATTCATCGTCGCATACGGCTACGGATATCATGCTTTTTTCTCCCCGTTCTTTTTTTTGAAGATGACGAGCTTGCTCGCGATGTAATTAAAAACGATCACGAGGATGCCGGTAGTGATCTTTGCGATCCACGTCCCGCCGCTGACGTTTTTGAGCAGCGCGGCAGCGATGCCGAACAGCAGCTCCTCAAACACAAGAAACGAAACGATGCGCGCGCCGAAAAAGGAAACGAGCTCTTTGCCGGCCACGGACGGCGCGAAGGAACGGCTCTCGAACACGAACAGCTTGTTGGTGATGAAGGAAAAAAGTACGGCGAAAAGCCACGCCACGGCGTTGGCAAAATAAATATACTTAAAATGGAAGCTGCCTATATTGAAAAGCACTTTCGTTTCGTACTCCACGCCGCCGAGCTTGCCCATGAGGCCGAACACGATGAAATTGACGACCGTGGTGAGTACGCCGAACACGAGATAGGATATGATCTCATACTGCAGCAGTTTTTCGAGTCCGGGGATCTTCAAAAGCTTTTTGAAAAACGGCACGGAAAAGATCTTATCGTATATTTTTTCGTAAATTTCTTTCAGTTTCATTTATTTCTCATCCTTTATAAACGTCTTCTACAGTTTATTTTACCAAATCTTGAAAAATAATGCAATACGCAGTATAATTTATATATATATAACGTTAATCTTAAAAACCGGAGGATGGATTATATGCGTCTGGATAAATACCTGAAAGTCTCCCGTCTTGTGAAAAGAAGAACGGTGGCAAACGAGCTGTGCGACGCGAAGCACGTGAACGTGAACGGCAAGGTCGCCCGCGCTTCCTATGAAGTGAAAGAGGGAGATATCATCGAAATACAGATGGGCGCGAGCCTTATGCGCGCCGAGGTGCTTTCCGTAAAAGAGTATGCGACGAAGGAAAACGCTTCGGAAATGTATAAGATGCTGTAACAAAGCGGTAAATTTTTGTTTAGCGTTTCGCTAAACAAAAATAGTTTTCAGTTTTAAGTATTCAGTTTTCAGAAAAAATACTGATATTTCGTTTTAATACGATGATTTTACCCCCGGATAAATAGTTTTTTCCTGTTTCAGTATAATCATTCCATGACTGAAAACTGTAAACTAAAAACTGAAAACTGCGGGCTTCGCCCGCTAAACTGCAATTTGCCGAAAAGGAAGGATACTCATGTCCGAATATACGCCGGAAGAAGAGGCAAACGGCGGCTATGTGCCGTACGTTCCCGTTACGGAAGAGGAAGAAAAACCGAAAAAGAAGAAAAAAGACCCCGTGAAGAAAAAACTGATCGCGTTCGGCGCGGCAACGCTTGCCGTCTGCCTTATCGTGAGCTTTCTTTCGGGCGCGCTCGGCTCTTTTCTCGTACTGAGCTTCTATCCGCTCAAAAACATAGGAAAAACCGAAGAACCGTCCTCCGAAAACGTGTTCGTACCGGACTACAGCGAACCACCGACCGACGCCCCCGCTTCGGCGTTCGTACCGGAGACGCAGACGACCGCTCCCGAAGAAGTGCCCACTTCATCCGCGCTGGAAACGACCGCCGCTTCCGTTCCCGAAACGACGGTGTCCGTAACGCAGACGCCGGCGGAGCTCTCGAAGACCAAGGGTGAAATTTACGCCGACGCGGTAAACAGCATCGTGTGCGTGGAAGCCGAAGCCGAACAGACCGTCATGGGCTTTTTCGGACGCGCCTATACGCAGAAATACTCGTCGCTCGGCTCGGGCTTTTTCGTGTCCGCCGACGGCTATATCATCACGAATTATCACGTGGTGGAGGGCGCGACGAGCGTGAGCGTCACCACCTACGACGGAACGGAGTATCCGGCTCAGATCACGGGCTACGAGCCATCCAACGATATCGCGGTGCTCAAAGCGGAGGGCAGCTTCACCCCCGTAGACGTGGGAGATTCCTCTTCTCTGCGGGTGGGCGACGACGTGCTCGTGATCGGCAACGCGCTCGGAGAGCTCTCCTACACCTTCACCGACGGCGTGGTAAGTTATCTGAGCCGCGCGGTATCCACGGGCTCGGGGAGCGTTATCAATATGTTCCAGACCAACGCCGCGATCAACGAGGGGAATTCCGGCGGTCCCGTTTACGACATGAACGGAGAGGTCGTGGGCATCGCGAGCGCGAAATACGCCTCCGGCAGCGTGGAGGGCCTCGGCTTCTGCATCCCGATCAACGACGTGCTCGGCATGGTGAGCGATATCATCGACTGCGGCTACGTGACCGGCAAGCCCTCAATGGGCGTTTCCCTGCAGACCGTGACGACCTCGATGTCCTATACCTACAACATCCCCACCGGCTGCTACATCGTGGCGGTCGGCTCCGGCACGGCGGCGGAAAAAGCGGGGCTGAAAGCACAATGCGTCATCACTCACGTTGACGATACGCGTATCAGCACCTGCGACGATCTTTCCGCCGTTCTTTCCAAGAAAAAAGCGGGCGAGGAGCTTACGGTGACGTACAGCAGCTCCGACGGTACGTTCACGGTGACGCTCACGCTCGATGAATACCGTCCCGCCGAAGCGCGAACGGATTATTCCAACGTAGAAGACTTCTGAAAGCAGGAGGTTTTCTGCCTTATTGATATTGACAACTTTCGTATTGACCAAAGAAAGCACCCTTCTACCGCTTTTGAAGCAGTTATTCGCTGGAAGATGTGTTTTTAGACGATTTATCCTTTAGTGAAGGCACCCTTCTGCCGAGTGCTTTTTTTGATATTTTCCACAGGACAAGAAACCGTTTTCTTGCCTAACGATACAAAAATTTCTATTTTGTCGCTATTTCGGAGAAATTTGCTTTTGCAATGTGTATAATTGTTGTATAATTGAAAAAGGAGAGTGTAAATGCACGGACTTGTAAAAGCAACATTGGAAGCATTGACAAACGGGGAGAAACTGAATCCGAATTTGGTATGAAGCGGATATAAATTACAAATCCGGGAAGAGGAACAGTCAAAGAATCCTTTGGTCAAATGACGGATTGATATTTGCGACCTACGATCATTATGCGACGTTTTATGAAATAACATAAGGAGGGAAACGCTATGAAAATAATAGAATTAGACCTGACCGGGTGTAAATATTCGGATGAAATCCATGAAAGGATTCGCAAAGCCTTTGATTTTCCGGAGTGGTGCGGCAAAAACTGGAGTGCTTTTTGGGATCTTCTTTGGAGCAAATGTGACGCGGACAAGCTTATCATAAAAGGCGAAGGAACCTTGCCGAAGGAATTTGACAGTTCAATAGAAAAGATGCATTTAATTTTAGACAGAAACATGTCATTCAGAAAGGAATACAACTTAAATGGTTTTTCCTACGAAATAATATAGCGGTCTTTGACGATGAAAACAATTGTATTAGACCTGACCGGGTGTAAATATTCGGATGAAATCCATGAAAGGATTCGCAAAGCCTTTGATTTTCCGGAGTGGTACGGCAAAAACCGGGATGCCTTTTGGGATTTATTACGAAGCGAATGTGACGCGGATTTATTGAGAATAAAAGATCTTTCTCCGGAGTTTTCGGAAGACATACGGATCATGTTCAGTATTTTGGATAAGAATACGGAGTATTGCAGAAAATACAGCGAAATGGGAATGAATTCATTTTCCTATGAAACAGATGCGGAGAAAAGAAAGGAGAAGTATTTATGATCAAAAACGCCGGGGAAGCGGGAGCGGACGAGCGCACACCGTCGGTCGCGCAGTATTTTTCCTGGATCAACAACACCAACGAGGGCTCCACAGAACGGCAGACCCTTATCAATCTTGATTTTTTCCGTTATCTCAAAGAGACCTACGGCATGGAGATAAAAATATATGCCTGGGACGCGGGCAACTTCGACGGCGCGAGCGAGGGCTACGGAAATCTGAAGGGCGATAAGTTCAGGTCGCAGTATCCCGAGGGCTATAAAAACGTCGTAGAGAAAGCGAAGGAGCTCGGCATCCGCATGGGGCTCTGGGGCAGCCCCGACGGCTACGGCGACGATGAGCAGACCGAAAAGGAGCGCTTTGATTTCTTCGTGCATCTGTGCAAGGACTATAACTTCGGCGAATTCAAGCTCGACGGCGTATGCGGTCAGCTCCGTCCCGAAAAAGCGGCGCTCTTTGCGAAAATGCTCGAAGAATGCCGCCGGTACTCCCCCGATCTCATCGTGCTCAACCACCGTCTGCCGCTCTACGAGGCGGAGAAGAACGTGACGACGTTTTTATGGAACGGGCAGGAGACCTACGTGGACGTGCTCATCCACAACAACGTGACCGCCATGCACAACCGCGCCTATATGTTCTCCCGCGGACACGTGGAGGGCTTACAGCGTCTTGCCGAGGATCACGGCGTATGCATTTCCTCCGGCATCGACTATTTCGAGGACGAGCTGGTCTATCAGGCGTTCGACCGTTCGCTGATCCTTGCTCCCGAGACCTACGGCAACCCGTGGCTCATGCGCGACTCTGAGCTCCCGAAATTCGCGCGGGTATATAATCTGCATAAGAGAAACGCCGCCGTTCTCGTGGACGGCAGGCTGCTCGGCGAGGAATACGGCTGCGAGGCCTGCGCGCGCGGCAGCGACAAAAAACGCTTTATCTGCACCGGCAACGATACGTGGGAGACCAAAAAGATAAAAATTCAGCTCGATACCTCCATCGGGCTCAAAAACTGCGACATGATCGCGGTCAACCTGCGCCATCCGTATGAAAAGCACGTCGGCTTTTTCGCCTACGGCGAAACGGTCGAGATCGAGCTCATGCCCTTCCGCGCCACGCTCATAGAGGTCGCGGAGGTGAGCCTTGCCGAGCCCGTGCTCATCGGCTGCGACTATGAAACGATCCGCGAGGACGAAAACGGCGTGCCGCTCGAAGTCAAAGTCCTCACCTGTAAAAACGACGACATCTATCTCTTTTACAAGGGCGAATGCTCGCTGTTCAGGAAAGCCGAGGATACGGACAGAATAGAAAAAGCTCCCGTTTATCTCGGTGAGCTCACCGAACGCGCCGAGCATCCCGAAAACGCCGAGCTCCTTTACGAAACGGCGCAGTTCGCCGTGACCAACGACGCGCTCGAAGCGAGAAGCCTTGCCCGCGCCGGAAGCACCGCCATTCCCGAAGTGCAGGCTTGCCGGGACGCGTTTTTCGCGCAGGAGACCTATAATTTGCGCGGATGCGAAGCGAAAAACATGTTCGACGGCTCTTACGATACCTTCTTCGATTCGCAGTCGAAGACCTACTGCGACGGCTTCCGCGTGAACGGCGGCTGCCTGCGTATCGACGCCGGAGAGCCCGTTGACGCCGACAGCGTTGAGATCGAATTTTTCTCCGCGGATACGATAACGACCGAGGTCGCCGCGCAGAATATCCCCGTGAGAGCGGAAATTTCTTCCGATCTGTCCGTCTGGAACGCTTCCGATACGGTGGAGCTTTCGACGGTAAACGACGATCTCACCGTCCGGGTCGTGAAATTCAAGGTACATACGATCTATCCGCTCAAAGGCAAGCTCATCAAGGCGGTCTATCCCGTGCAGGGCGCGTTCCGCTATCTGCGTCTGCCGGAGCCTCCGGACAGGATCTACGCCGTGCGCTTCATGAAAAACGGCGAAAACATCACCCCCGCCGGCGTGAGAGCCAACAACCTCCAGTCCCCCTATACCAAAAACAGGATCTTCCTTACGAAGTCCGCCGAGATCACCCTGCCGGAATACAGAGAAGGAAGCCGCCTCGCCATCGCCGTGATCGGCTACCACGGCGACGAGGGCGCCTACTGCGTGGCTGAGATCGACGGCGAGCTCGTCGGATGCCCGTCCAGAGCGCCGGACTACAAAGCGAATGTCTGGGAGCATATCGTCACCCGTGACTGCCGCCGGAATTACACCTATTTCCTGCCGCTGAAAAACGGCATGGCGGGCAAAAAAATAATGCTCACCGTTCTTTTCAACGGCGATTATACCGACGTCGACGAAGGCGAGCCCGTGTGCAAAGTGTATCTGTGCGATAAACACGAATGATTTAATTCGGGATTAAAGTAATTGCAGCATTGCGGCACGCAGTTTTTTCTGCGTGTCCGTTTTTTGTAACAAGACGATAAATGGCAGGTTAGCGCGGAGGTTGTCGCGGAAGCGTACGAAACATTTCTAACACAACGCCTCCCTTTTTAGGGGAGGCGTTATGATTCAAATGCTTCATTTTTGTACTTCAAACAAAAATTTACCGCTCTGAAAACGAAAGACACGCCGATCCTTCAGCGTGTCTCTTCGTCTGCTATATTTTAATTCCGAATTCCGAATTAATTTATTCTTTTATAAACACGCCGTTCTCGAAGCCCTGGATGCGCTTGTCCGTGTCGGCTTTTTCGAGCCTTATCTGGCTCCACGCGCAGTACTGCTCGTTTTTCTCGACGGCGATATACTTTCTGCCGAGCTTTTTCGCGGTGACGGCGGTCGTACCCGAGCCCGCGAACGGGTCGAACACGAGATCATTTTCATTCGAGCTCGCAAGGATGAGCTTGGCGATGAGCTTTTCGGGCTTCTGCGTGGGGTGGGCGGTATTCTCCGCCATGCTCCAGAACGGCACGGTGATATCGTCCCAGAAATTCGACGGGCAGGTAAAGCGGAAATTGCCGCTTTCGGTCTCGTCCCAATCCTTCGGCACGCCGTTTTCGCGGTAGGGGGCTTTCACCTTTCTTCTCTGCTTCACCGCGTCGAGATTGAAGGTATAATCGTCCGACACCGTGCAGAACCAGATATCCTCCATCGAGTTTTTCCAGTTTTTCGCGGCGCCTCTCCCCTTTTCGCGCTGCCACGTGATGCGGCTGCGCACGGTGAAAAATTCGCCGAGCACCGCACCGAGGACGATGCTCGTCTCCCAGTCGCAGCAGACGTAAACGGAGGCGGAGGGCTTCAATATCCGCTGTATCTCGCCGAGCCAGCGCCGCGTAAACGCCGCGTAGTCGTCCGACGAGCGTTTGGAAAAGACCTCGCCGCCGAAATCCTTCCGGAGATTATAGGGCGGATCGGCGATGCAGAGATCGACGCTTTCGTCGGCGACCGCCTTCACGGCGGCAAAAAAATCTCCGCACACAACGGAGTTTTCCGGGATATCCCCGCCGTCCGTTTTTTCCGCGGACACACAGCGCCGGAGATAATCTCCGCATTCCGTCAGCGGCATATCAAGCGTTTTGTTTCTTTCCGATCTCATACAATTACCGTCCGAATCTTTGATCGTTTCAATTGTAACATAACGAAAAGGATTGTCAAGCGAGAGAAAAACTTATTTTCTTATTGACAAATTCTTTTTTTTATGTTATATTATCGCCTGTAAAGAAATGCTCTTTACAGACTTCCCGTTCTTACTCATTACGACGCCCCCGCCGCTGTTGGCGCTCCGGGCTTTCTTTCAGAAGGAGGTGTTCAGCGTGGCAAAGAATCTTGAAATAACGATCCTGCTCGATTTCTACGGCGAAATGCTCACTCCCAAGCAGCGCGAATTTCTCGATTATTACTACAACGAGGATCTCTCTTTGGCGGAGATAGCGGCCAACGTAGGCATCACCCGTCAGGGTGTGCGCGACGCTATCAAGCGCGCCGAATGCCAGCTCCTCGAAATGGAGCAGCGGCTCGGTCTCGTTGAGCGTTTCAAGGAAGTAAACAAGGGTCTCGAAGAGATCATGGACTGCGCCGCGAAGATCGGCGCCGAAAACCGCAAGAGCGGTCTTTCAAGAGAAATCAACGATCTGACCGTAAGGATCAGATCCATTGCAATCTCCCTCTCGGAGTAAACATTAAAAAAGGAGTTGCATGCAATGGCATTTGAAGGTCTTTCCGATAAGCTTGACTCCGCTTTCAAAAAACTGAAAAGCAAGGGCTCGCTCAACGAAGCCGACGTAAAAGAAGCCATGCGCGAAGTTCGCCTCGCTTTACTGGAAGCCGACGTAAGCTACAAGGTAGCGAAGGACTTCACCAATCGCGTCACCGAAAAAGCCATCGGCGCAAAGGTCATGGAAAGCCTTACTCCCGCGCAGATGGTCATCAAAATAGTAAACGAAGAGCTCACCGCTCTCATGGGCGGCACGCAGTCGCGTCTGACCGAAGCGCCCCATCCCCCCACGGTCGTCATGATGTGCGGCCTGCAGGGTTCCGGTAAAACCACCCACTCGGCGAAGATCGCCAAAATGCTCAAGGGCAAGGGGCATCGTCCGCTGTTGGCGGCGTGCGACATCTACCGTCCCGCGGCCATCAAACAGCTGCAGGTCATCGGCGAGCAGGCGGGCGTTCCCGTTTTCGAAATGGGACAGACCGACCCCGTGACGATCGCGCAGGAAGCCGTAAAGCTCGCGAAGGATCACGGCTACGACTACGTTTTCCTCGACACCGCCGGCCGTCTGCACATAGACGAACAGCTCATGCAGGAGCTTAAAAACATCAAAGCGACCGTAAGACCGCATGAGATTCTTCTCGTCGTGGACTCCATGACCGGACAGGACGCCGTGAATGTTGCCGATTCCTTCAACGAAGCCCTCGGCATCGACGGCCTGGTGCTCACCAAGCTCGACGGCGATACTCGAGGCGGCGCGGCGCTCTCCGCGAGAGCCGTTACCGGCAAGCCCATCAAATTCGTGGGTATCGGCGAAAAGCTCGACGACCTCGACGTTTTCCATCCCGACCGTATGGCATCCCGTATCCTCGGCATGGGCGACGTGCTCTCCCTCATCGAAAAAGCGGAAACCACGCTTGACGAAAAGAAAGCCGAAGAGCTCGAAAAGAAGCTCAAGGCCAATAAATTCGACCTGAACGATCTTCTCATGCAGATGGAAGAAATGAAGAAGATGGGCTCGATGAAAGACATCCTTTCCATGATACCGGGTCTCGGCAAAAAGATAAAAGACACCGATATCGACGAAAGCGCTCTCGACAAAACCAAGGCGATCATCCTTTCGATGACCCCCAAGGAGAGAGAAAAGCCCGACATCATCAATCCTTCCCGCAAACGCCGTATCGCGGCGGGCTGCGGAATGCAGGTGGAGGACGTCAACCGCCTTCTCAGCCAGTATAAGCAGATGCAGAAAATGTTCAAGCAGTTCGGCGCGGCGGGCGGCAAGCTCAACAAAAAGAAAATGCGCCGCATGATGCCCGGCGGCATCCCCGGCGGCGGAATGCCCGGCGGTTTCCCGGGATTTTAATCCGTTTCAGACACATCGTGTTTAGAATACAAAATCAACAAAAATTTTTTGGAGGAACAAAACAATGGTAAAAATTCGTCTTCATCGCATGGGCGCTAAGAAAGCTCCCTTCTATCGCATCGTAGTTGCCGATTCCAGATATCCCCGTGACGGCAGATTCATCGAAGAAATAGGCACCTACGATCCCATGACCGAGCCCGCTACCGTTAAAGTTGACGGCGACAAGGTAAAGGAATGGATCGCCAACGGCGCTCAGCCCACCGATACCGTTAAGTCTCTTCTCAAGAAGAACGGCGTTATCGACTGATTCGCACCGGAGGACACCCCACATGGAAGAATTACTGATCGGTATTGCAAAGGGTCTTGTAGATAACCCCGACGGCGTTTCCGTTACCGTTGACGAGGCGGACGAGGAAGGCGTGATCGTGTATCATCTTCACGTTGCGGAAGAAGATACGGGCAGAGTTATCGGCAAGCAGGGCAGGATCGCAAAGGCCATCCGTACGGTCATGCGTTCCGCCGCAAACCGCCGCAATGAAAAGATCCAGGTCGAAATCGACTGATCGCTCATTCCCGAAAAAACTTTCACAAAAAATATCCCGCTTTTTCCGGCGGGATATTTTTTATTCGTCAGGATGCAATATTTTTGCAATATTCTTTGTTTAAATTAGACAATATGAATTTTTCGCAAGTTAACTTTATGTTTAAACTTTCAGCGCGGGTGCAAAAACCGCATTTGTACATATTGTACAAGTATATTTTTTACTATTTGTGCAATATTGCTTGACAAATGGTTTGTTTTGAGTATAATAAAACTTGTAAACAACAAAACAAAAGCAACAGCTCCGCAGCCCGTCCCGTTTTTTTTGCTTTTCTTCATCTCTCCTTTTTTCTCCCTTTTTTTCGGGACGGCGCTGCTTTACATATAGTTTTTTTCATCTCCCTTTTTTCAAAACGCATGGTACGCTCACCATGCGCTTTGTTTTTTATGTCCGAAGAAAAAAGCGATAAATCGCAGTTTGGCACGAAGCGAATAAAAAGTTTCGCCCGCCTTTTC
>JAZLHN010000172.1:0-7308 GCA_045616815.1 Acutalibacteraceae bacterium | reverse complement strand
GACTGGATCAGTTATCTGCCCTACGTCAGATACGTCGAAACGCTTGACGAAGCAAAAATCGCCGTGTCGGAATTGTTAAAAATGAAGAACTGTGAATTTGACAATGCCTCTCTCCTGCCGCATTTCATGAAATTTGCTGAGGAAATAAAAGCAATATGTCAAAAATAAATGTTATCGTCCCCGTTTATAAGGTCGAAGCCTATCTGAACCGCTGCGTTGACAGCATTCTTTCACAAACTTATTCCGATTTTGAACTGATCCTCGTTGACGACGGCTCCCCGGATAACTGCGGAACGATCTGCGACGAATACGCCGGAAAGGACAGCCGCGTCACCGTGATCCATCAGGAAAACGGCGGTCTTTCCGCCGCAAGAAACGCCGGGATCGAATACGCCTTGCAAACCGGCAGCGAATGGCTGACGTTTATCGACAGTGACGACTGGATCCATCCGGAGCATCTGAATTACCTGTATTCTGCCGCGGTTGAGCAGAGCACGGAGGTTTCCGTTTGCGGATTTCAAAGGACCTCCGGGGAAGAAGCAGAGATCGGCGACACGTCTTTCCGCATTTATTCACCCGAAGAGCTCTGGTGCGGAGATCGGGTAAACGCCACCGTAGCGTGGGGAAAGCTATACCGGAAACGCTTGTTTGATACGGTCCGCTATCCCGCCGGGAAAATCCACGAGGACGAATTTACCACCTATAAGCTTTTGTTTGCCTGTGACAGGATAGCGGTTACGAAGGCAAAAACGTACTATTACTATCAAAATCCGATCGGCATCATGCAGTCCGAATGGAATCCGAAAAGGCTTGCCGCCGCTGAGGCGTTTGAAGGCCAATTGTCATATTTTTCACAGAACAACTGCCGGAGCGCTCTGATCAGGAGCGCCGTCGAATATCTGCATTATTTGTCCGACACCTATAAAACAACAAGTCACTCCGATCAATATCGTCGGACGGCGCGCAAGCTGATGTCCGATTTAAGAAAAGGGATCCGCAAATACAAAAAAGTGATTCCCCTGACGGCAGAAAAGCATTATCAGATACTCTCCGTCGCCTATCCTTTTGAAACCTGCGTTCACAATTATATGGCGGCAATAAAACGGGGCGTTTCCGAGTTCGGATTTTTCGGCTATATAAAGCGCAAAATAAAAAGCTTGATTTCCGGATAACTCATCGCAAACGCAAGACGGCTGCTCCGATCGGATCCCGCGTTTCCCCTGTCATTTCCTATGCGGCGTGCCCGTTTTTCGTTTGCACCGCGAGCAGATACTCCGGAAAAAGCCCTGCGCGAATGCCATAATAACGATATCAAAGGATCCTGATATGAGCATCATTTCAATCATCGTTCCGGTTTATAACACGGAAAAATATCTCGCGCGCTGCATTGACAGCATACTGTCCCAAACCCATAAGAATATTGAACTGATACTGGTCAACGATGGGTCTTCGGATAGCAGCGGGGAAATCTGCGACCGGTTTTCATCCGACGACAGCAGAATAAAAGTCATTCATAAAGAAAACGGAGGCGTATCAAGCGCGCGGAACGTCGGTCTGAAGGCAGCAACCGGTACTTATATCATGTTTTGCGACAGTGACGACAAACTGCCCGAAACTGCAGTTGAAGATCTTTTGAAAGCAGTCGCCGCCACCGACTCCGATCTGATTCTGGGCGGGTTCCAAAGCGAAACTATCGGCAGTAATACACTCACGGTCGAGTATCAGCTCTCCCGCCATAACCTCACGTTGAAAAAAGAGGAGTATTCACACGGTTTCACTTCCATTTGGGAAGAGAATAATATGCTGAGTGCCTGCGGAAAATTGTTCAAAAAATCGATTATCGATCGGTATTCACTGTCTTTTGATATTACGAAAGTCGTTTTGGAAGACGGCAGCTTTGTGGTTGATTATTTGAACGTGATAAACTCGATATCAAGTACAGACAGCACGGTTTACTGCGTATGTTCAACGGTTAATCGTCAGTCCTGGTTGACTAGATCAAAAAAAGATTACGTCGATGACGTTCTGGACTATTCCAGAAAAATCAAGGACTTTTTCATCGACAATAGCATCGGTAAAAACGAACGTTGCTGGAAAGGTATTTATTCATGTTTTGAGCAGGCGCTATGGAGTCTTTGGTCTGTTCAATGCCCCACCTTCAGCGAAAAGATGAAAAAGTATAAAAGACTGCATTCAGTACTGAAAAAGCCCGAATATAAAGCGTATATCAAGAGCAGGAAAGATCACTACTCTGCTTCAGAGTACTTTTGCCTTCGGAACGGATGGGTGTTGACCTTATCGGTTCTGTATCGGATTCACAGGATCATTTGATTTTGGAAACTACCCTCTGCCGCCTTCTCCGCTCTAAGGATCTGCGGCTCCCCCAGCATCGGACGGACTGTCTGCCGAGTCCGATTTCGTATATCCAGAATCATTCCGGAAAAACCGGATCGAGCCCCTCATTCTTTTAAAACAGAGATCTCGTGACTGACAAGATCAAAAAAGAGACTAACAAAGCCTCTTTGAGCTTTCCCATCAAGCCTTAGAATTATGCATATTAGAAGAACGCCGAATTTGACAGCAAAGTGAAAGGCAGGATACAGAATGATCTCGGTTATCGTCCCCGTTTATAAGGTCGAAGCCTATCTTCCTCGCTGTGTCGACAGCATTCTTTCGCAGACGTATTCCGATTTTGAACTGATCCTCGTTGACGACGGTTCCCCGGATAACTGCGGAACGATCTGCGACGAATACGCCGAAAAGGACAGCCGTGTCACCGTGATCCATCAAGAAAACGGTGGTCTTTCCGCTGCAAGAAATGCCGGAATTGATTATGCGCTTAAGATTGAAAGTGAGTGGATTACTTTCATCGACAGCGACGACTGGATTCATCCGGATTATTTATGCCGCCTTTACAATGCCGCAAGCAGTGGAAACGTAAGAATCGCAGTATGCAGATTTCAAAGAACAGATGGTAACGGCGATAGCAGAGAAGAGATTGAGGGTGCCGCGTTTTATGAGCGTACTCCGGAATCATTATGGTGTGAGGACAGAGTAACCGCCACCATAGCGTGCGCCAAATTATTCGCCATTGAATTGTATTCCGATATCCGGTATCCCATCGGCAAGCTTCATGAGGACGAATTTACCACCTATAAGCTTTTGTTTGCCTGCGAAAAAATAGCCGTCACAGACGCAAAAATGTATTATTATTTCCAGAATCCAACCGGAATCATGAAATCCAAATGGACTCCGAAACGTTTGGCTCAGCCGTACGCTTTTCAGGAACAGGCTTCCTTTTTCCATGATAATCATTATGATTCGGCTTGGGAAACGTCCGAAAGAGCGTGTCTTTTCGCTTTCGCGGCACAATATCGTATTGCGGCCGCCTCTGATACTTACAATTCGTATGCGCCCCAGATCAAATCAACCCTGAAAGCCGAATTCAAAAAATGCAAAAAGCCGTTGAAACTCAATATCCGAACAGATACGGCAATCTATATGGTCCTGTATCCGTTCCGAACAAGGGTATACGCTATCCTTGATAACGGTTTTTCATTGCTGAAAACCGAAGGGCTCAAAGGCGTTTTCCGTAAAATCAAGTCAAAGCTCTTTCCTTCGGAGCGGAAATGAAGAATTTCATCCTTTTCATTTACAGATCATCTCCCGCGGCTTTGACTTATCTCGCAGCGCTGTTCCTGATTCTGTGGGCGGCCTTGTCTCTGATCAGACCGAAGGGCTGGAAAACGGCGAACCTGCTGCTGCTCCCCCTTTCCGTGATCTGCGTCCTGCTTGCCACGCTGATCGGCAGAGAGGCGGGTGGAGAGCACGGGACCTATCTGATCCCGTTTGAAAAATGGAGGCGGGCACTGGGGCAGCCGGAATATTACCGGGAAATGTTCATGAACGGGCTGCTTTTCGTCCCGTTCGGAATGACGGCGCCCTGTCTGCTCCCGGAAAAGCGCGGGATCGCCGCACGGATCCTGCTTGCGGTCTTCCTCGCGCTGACTGTCAGCACTGCCGTCGAATATCTGCAATGCCGGATGAACGTCGGCTTTTTTGAAACAGACGATATCCTCTGCAATGTGCTCGGCGCGTTTTTCGGCGCCGCGCATCTGATCCTTGCCCGTTATCTCCCCGATATCATCGACCGCCTTTACGGCGTCGGTGACCGTAAAGAAAAGGATGAAAGATGAAACGAATCTTTGCGCTCGGAACGCTGCTTATCCTGCTGCTTTCTCTCGCAGGCTGCAGCAAAGGCTACGTCGCCGCGTCCGTATATACCGTTTCCCCGGACGGAGAAGCCGACGATAAGGTCGGTGTCATCTGTTCCAACGAAAACAAGCGGCTCAAGGTTCTGACCGATATGCTCGAGGACTGCACGACGGAGCTCGGCTCGCCCGATCTTTCCGAGGTCGCCTATCTCATTGAGGTCACCACACACGACAGTCAGGGCAATATCACCGATCCGAGCCGGATCTTCCTCTGGTTCCGCGAGGAAGAGGTCTGGTTCTCGGTCGGGAGCAAATATTCGGATATGGAATATCTCCACAAATCGAACGCCGTGACCGAAAAGAAGCTGACGGCACTGTTTGAAAAAATCGCGAAGGAGTACACCGGCGGCTGACCCCTGCCCATATTCACGGGCAGCAGGATGTTCCTCCGTTCGTATGTGCACGGTCCTCGGCACTTCGTGACCGGGGTCGTTCGTCAGCACGAAAAACGCTTACAGGGCAGGAAACCGTATGAAAAAAATCATGATTGTGTTCGGAACCAGACCCGAAGCAATAAAAATGTGCCCTCTCGTCAATGAACTGAAACAGCGGACCGGGATCGCTGTCAGCGTATGCGTGACCGGTCAGCATCGGGAAATGCTTGATCCGATCCTTCGCGGCTTCAACGTCGTTCCGGACTTTGATCTGTCGATCATGAAGCCTTCTCAGGACCTTTTCGACGTCACGACCGGGATCCTCCCGGGCATCAGGACCGTATTGGAGCAGGTCAGACCGGATATCGTTCTGATCCACGGAGACACCTCGACGGCTTTTGCCGCCGCTCTTGCCTGCTTCTACCTTCAGATCCCCGTCGGGCACGTGGAGGCAGGTCTCCGGACTTATGATATCCGTTCCCCGTTTCCCGAGGAATTCAACCGTCAGGCTGTCGATATCATCAGCAGATATCATTTCGTTCCGACCGAAGCCGCAAAGGAAAACCTTCTGCGGGAGGGAAAGGACGAAAAAACCGTATTCGTTACCGGTAATACTGCCATAGACGTGCTGAAAACGACCGTCCGGCCCGATTATTCCCATCCGGAGCTTGCATGGGCGAAAGGAAGCCGCATGATCCTGATCACGGCACACCGAAGAGAAAATCTCGGCAAACCGATGGAAAATATGTTCCGCGCCATCCGGAGGGTATTGGAAGAGCATCCCGACACAAAGGCGATTTTCCCGGTCCACCCGAACCCCGCCGTCCGAGAAAAGGCAAAAGAGTTCCTCGGCAGCGACGATCGCATTCACGTCATCGAACCGCTTGAGGTCGCGGATTTTCATAATTTTCTCGGAAGAAGCTATCTGATCCTTACCGACTCCGGCGGGATTCAGGAGGAAGCCCCCTCTCTCGGCGTCCCGGTATTGGTCATGCGCACCGCGACCGAGCGCCCCGAAGGGATCGCGGCAGGTACGCTCCGGCTGGTGGGAACCGAAGAAAAAACCGTATACGACGGTTTTTCCCTTCTTCTTGACGATCCGGAAGAATACGAAAAAATGAGAAAAGCCTCAAATCCCTACGGGGACGGCTTCGCCTGTCAAAGGATCGCCGACGTGTTGGAGCGCACCGATCTGTAAACCGCCGGAACGACAATCCCGCGCGGAAAAGCCCCCGCTCCGATCCGTCCGCAGCGGAAGACACGGAAAAGCGGGAAACACAACCCTCACAACGCTTTGAAGGATACTATTATGGGAAATGAATTCAACGTCCTTGCCGTCGGCGACATCGTCGGGCAGGAATCGGTCGCCTATCTTGAAAAGACGCTCGGGCGGCTGCGCGACCGTCTGAACGTCGATCTCTGCGTGGTCAACGGCGAAAACGCCGCCGCGGGAAACGGGATCGACCGGCAGTCCGCGGAACGGATCTTCCGCGCGGGCGCCGACGTCATCACCTCCGGCAACCACATCTGGCAGAAAAAAGAGGCGCTCTCTCTGCTTGACGAGACCGAATACCTCCTCCGCCCGGCAAACTATCCCTCCGACGCCCCCGGAAACGGGTACGCGGTCGCGGATGCCGGCGGGCTGCGCGTCCTCGTGATCTCGGTCATGGGCGTCGTTTATCTCGATCCGCTCGACGACCCCTTCCGCACGGTCGACCGGATCTTGAAAGATGTCCGGGATTACGACCTCTCCTTCGTCGATCTCCACGCGGAAGCAACCTCCGAAAAGCGCGCGATGGGCTTCTACCTCGACGGCAGAGTGACCGCCCTCTGGGGCACACATACCCATGTCCAGACCTCGGACCTTACGATCCTCCCGAACGGGACGGGCTACATCACCGATCTCGGCATGACCGGCCCGCGCGATTCTGTCCTCGGCGTTCAGCCCGGGATCATCATCCGGAAAATGAAGACCCATATGCCCGGCAGATTTGATCTTGCCGAAGGAAACATCCACCTCCACGGCGCGCTCTTCACCGTCTCGAAAATGACCGGAAAGGTCGTTTCGACAAGACTCATCAATACGGAAAACGAGGATTATTTCAAATGATACTTTCTTTTCAGGGCAAAACGCCCGACACGAAAAAAGCCGCCTTTGTCGCCGATAATTCTTCGGTCATCGGAGACGTCACCCTTTCCGAAAAATCGTCGGTATGGTTCTCCGCCGTTCTGCGCGGGGACGAATGTTCGATCACCGTCGGCGAGGGCTCGAATATTCAGGATAACGCCACCGTCCACGGCGATTTCGGCCACGACGTCGTAATCGGAAAGAACGTCACGGTCGGTCACAACGCCGTCGTTCACGGCTGCGAAGTCGGCGACGGAACGCTCATCGGCATGGGCGCGATCGTGCTCAACGGCGCAAAGATCGGCAAGGAGTGCATCATCGGCGCCGGCGCCGTCGTCAGGGAAAACGAGGTCATTCCCGACCGCTCGCTCGTCGTCGGCGTGCCCGCAAAGGTCATCCGTGAGATCGCCGACCCCTCCGGCAATCTGAAAAACGCGGAAACCTATATCGCGCTGGCGGAAGAATACGGCGGCACCCATTGAGTGCCGCCCTTCCCTCCGCGCTTTTCCCGCTTTTCTCCCGCTTTTCGTTT
>JAZLHN010000171.1:0-16861 GCA_045616815.1 Acutalibacteraceae bacterium | reverse complement strand
TGCCTTTACGCCCTCTTTTTCGGCGGGCGTGCCGTGGTTCGGCCAGTCGATGAAATAGGAGGGGAAGATGAGGTCGCCTTCTTCCGTCACGCAGTCTGTCACCTGTTTCGTGATGCCGGTGAGATAGGAGGCGTTGTCGGTCAGGTATTTTTCGTCGCCCGTGTAGGCGTACTGATCGTGCACGATGATCATCCACCACAGCGAATACGAGGGCATACCGTTGATCCATTGGGGCAGGGGATAGGAGTCGCGCGCCTGGTCGATGCTGCGCTCGAAGATATCGAGGCGGCCGAAAACGGTCTGTGTCGTGAGCATTTCGGGATGGCTGTCGCCGAGCCACACGAGGCGGTCGCGCTTGATGCCGTCCCACAGATAATTCTGCAGGCACATGTGGCAGGTGTAGGCGCTCACGTCGAAGATACGGTTGATGAGTTCATCATCGCACTTAAACGAACCGAGATAGTCCAGATCGCGGTAGGTGAACGCCGCCAACACGGATTTGAGGCTCAGTACGGCGTTTTCGTCCTGCGGTTGGATGAATACGAAGCGGAAGCCCGTTTCGCCCCACGTCTGATCGCTCATGCCCTGCATGGGGATGATGAATTCGCGGGAGGCGTGGTCGTTGCCGGAGCCCTTCACGCCGACAGGTGTGAGAGCCTCGCTCGCCGATTCGCCGAAGCGGATGAGCGCCTTTGCGTAACCGCAGTCGGTGGAGCTGCACAGGATGCGCACGCCGCCGTGGAGCTCCCGGCCGAAGTCGAGCAGAATGCCGGCTTTTTCGGGCTGATCGCGGTTATATAAGTCGGCGGTGTCGTCGTCGGATATATTGATTTGATAATATTTTTTCTTTTCCAGAAGTCTTTCGGCGTTTTCGACCTTACCGAAGGTCTTCAGGATCTTTACGGGAAGGAGATATACTTTTTTCCTTTCCTCTTCGCAGGCAAGATTATTCAGGGCAAGCCTCATATCGTGTTCTCCTTTTTCATAAAAATTTTTATTGAGACCGGTCGTTTTTTTTGTCAGTTTTTGAATTGACATTTTTTTTCGTTTGGTATAAACTTTATGTATGAGTTAGTTTTGGCTAACTGCAGAGGAAAACGGGGTAAAAGAAATGAACGTATTTTTATGGGTGATCATCATCACGGCCGCGGCGGGTGTGGTCGGCACGGGTTTGGGCGGCGTGCTCGGCGCGGTATTGCAGCGTGATTCGTCGAAGATCGTAAGTCTTCTGCTTGCCTTTGCGGGCGGCGTCATGATGGCGGTGGTGTGCTTCGATCTGATCCCGGAGTCGTTCCGACCGGAGGGCTCACAGGAGGATATGCCTCTCTTCATCGTTGTGCTCGGTGTGATCCTCGGCTACGCGATCATCTATCTTCTTAATTTCATCATAGACAGAAAAACCAACGGCGAGGTAAAGCACATCGACGAAAAGCATCCCCGTACCGCGGACGACTTAAACGAGCTGATCCACGCCGACCATTATAACGTACACGCGCAGGAGGGAAAGAAGGGCAACCGTGAGCTTTTCGTTGCCGGCATCGTCATGGCGTTCGCGATCGCGCTTCACAATATGCCCGAGGGCATGGTGATCGGCGCGTCCTACGCGGGCGACGCGGGACAGATCACCGGCGGCGCGGGTTTCATCATCGCCGTGGTGATCGGTCTGCACAATATCCCCGAGGGCATGTCCGTTTCGGTGCCGCTCATTTCCGGCGGCATGAGCAGGGTGAAAGCCATCGGCATTACGGCGCTTTCCGGCGCACCCACCATCCTCGGCGCGATGCTCGGCTATTCGCTCGGTCTGTTGAGCCCCGTATGGCTTTCGGTGTCTCTGAGCTTTGCCGGCGGCGCGATGCTCTACGTCGTGTTCGGCGAGCTGCTTCCCGAAGCGTTCCTCATGTGGAAATCGAAGGCGCCCGGCGCTCTCGCTCTTGTGGGATTGCTCGTGGGGCTCATCCTTGTGAACGTGTAAATCAAATCGGAGATCGGAAACGGTCTCCGTTTTTTTTAATATGACAGAACGATAAATGGCAGGTTAGCGCAGAGTAGTTGCGGGAGCGCGCGAAACATTTCTAACACAACGCCTCCCCTTTTAGGGGAGGAGGCGTTATGATTCATATGCCTCGTTTTTACTCTTCAAACAAAAATTTATCGCTCAATGGCAGACTGTGTATTTTCCGATTTCCGATCTCCGACTTCCGATTTTTTTACCATTTCGCCTCGCAGTTGTACGAGCCGTCCTTGCCGATAAAGGCGGTCTGGGCGAAATCCTCATATTGATTGCGGATGATGAAATCGACGTAGGACATCACCTGCTGTGCGGTGAGCATATAGCCCATGGCGTTTAAATGTCCGCCGAGGTAGAAGTGCTTTCTGAATTCCTCGTCGTGGGGCGGCGCGTATTCGCAGAAGTCGAGCACGTAGGTGAACTCGAACAGCTTCGCGATCTCGTACAGGAGCTTGCGGTGCGCTTCGATGGCTTCGTCCGGACGGCGGCCGTTGGGTACCATCGTCATGAGGAAGATCCTCGATTTCGGGGAGATCTCGCGGTATTTCTGTATCACCTTCGCGTAATATCCGGCGAAGGTCTTGGCGTTGTTGTTATAGTCGTTCAGGTCGATATCGGCAATGCTGCCCACCTCGTCGTGGCGGTTGCAGATATCGTTGACGCCGAGAGCGATGATATACGCCTGACACGCCTTTTCCTGATCGAAAAAGCCGTTGGCCTCGCCGAAGCTGTCCATGTATTCGGAGGCGGTCATGCCGCCGCGGGAGAAATTCAGCACCTCGCAGCCCGCCGCGCGCGCCATGTACTGCCCCCACGAATATTCAAAATAATCGTGATAGCCCTTTTCGCCGGTGGGCTTCAAAGATTCCATTTCACCGGAGGAGAGACTGTCGCCGATGACCGCGACCTTGCGGAAAATGCCGAAAAATCCGCCGTCGGGCTTGATGACGTCGAGCGGCTTTTCGCCGGGGATCGAATAGTATTCGTTTATGTTCATAAATAAAAGTCTCCTTTTTTTATTTAAGTGTAATATAGCATACCGGAGAAGAGAAAATCAATCAAAGCGGATAAATAACGGCTTTTTCTCTGCCGAAAAAACGCCCGGTTTTTCTTGCAATTTGTACAGTTGTATATTTTTTATACGGGATGTATAATTGATTTATAGTTTATAAAAAAACGGAGGCAGCAGCTTTATGACGTCATTCAGAAAAACGCTCTCGGTCATGCTTTGTATCGTTCTTTGTGCCGGAGGCCTTATCTTCCCCGTGTCCGCCGGAGATACGCTCCCGGAAAGCGCGCATCCCTACGCCGACAACAGCGATGAATCGTGGGACTACTCGCTGCCCGGTGCACAGGGCTTATTCGTCACCTTTTCGGAGAAATGCTTCTTTGAGGAAGCGTCGGTCCTTTTTTACGGCAAAAACGGGGAGCTCCTCGATCTGTCTTTAGACGAGGCGATCGAAATGGATTACAGTGAGTTTTCCCGTCTCGTTTCGGATATGGAATACAAGGAGGGCGACCTTCTGCAGGTGTTTGCCGGCGACGAATATCTCGGCTACTACGACGGGGACGCGCTGGCGGGCAAGACCGTGTACGTGCCCGGCGATACTCTCACGCTGACGCTGATCTCCGACGACAGCGTGAACGGCTACGGCTTCGGTATCGACCGTATTTCCGAAACGGCTCCCGACGGCATCCTGACCGTAACGTACGATCTCGACGGCAGAGCGGATCTCAAGAGCTGCTATAAGGCGGGTGAAGAGGCGGAGATAACGTCCGGCGGCGGCATCATGAACGGCAAAAAAGCGGTAAAGGCGTGGAGTACGGAAAAGGGCGGAGAAGCACGGTACGACGGCGGCGAGACGCTCACGATCACCGAAAACATCGTGCTCTATCCCGTGTACACCGATATCCTGCTCTCCTCCGACGAGGTATATTCCTTCGATAATGAATACGAGCCCTTTGCCGTCAACGAATACGGCGAGGGCGAAGCGGATATCACCGACTATTATATGAACGACGACGATTACGCCACCATGATCGGCAATCTGTACCGCGTGGGCGCGTTCGCCGCGGCGGGCAGTATGCTCTCGTATCCCTATACCCAGTGGGGCGGCTCCTGCTACGGTATGTCGCTGACCGTCGCTTTGCAGCACGTCGGTATGCTCGATCTGCTCTCCTATCAGGACGGCGCAAAGACCGTGAACGAGCTTCTGCCGACCCCGGAGCTCATCAGCTGCATCAACTACTATCAGGGACAGGAATATCCCGCGTCCATGGTGCAGAATTCCGCCGATTTCCCGGGCACTTACAAATATTCGTATCAGCTGAAAAAGATGTATGAGGAAGTGGCGAACGGGAATATCGTTCTGTTCGGCTTCTACGAAAATCATTCCTTCGATTCCTCGGGGCACGCCGTTCTGCTTACGGGTGCCTACGACGATATGGACGGCAATCACGTGCTTCTCGCCTACGACTGCAACTACGGCAAATGGTACGACGGCGGTGTCGCCACGAGATATATCATCAGCCCGGACTATTCGTCCATGACCTCGGAAATGTACGGCGATATCATCGGCTTCGATTGGCTCAGTGATTATTCCTGCTTCGAGACCTTCGATATCAACGGTGGCGGCGATACGTCGAGCTGGTTCAAGAGCATACTGAATCACATCCGCGATTTCTTTGAGATGATAAAGAGCTTTTTCCGTTCGCTGTTCGGATAAAGATAAGGGGGAAGAAAAAATGAGACTGGCAACGACTACGGCGGATTTCGCCGGCTATACCGCAACTCCCGCCGAGGCGGTGAGAGCCTATGAGGGAACGGGCTTTTCGCATCTCGATTATTCGTTTTACCGCGCCAATTTTCCCGGCTCGCCGTTTATGGGGGACGACTGGATGAAGGAGGTCGTCGAGGCGGGAAAGGAGGCCGAACGGCTCGGCTTCGATTTCGTGCAGGCGCATTCGCCCGGCAACGACTGGTTCGGCAAAGACGACAGAGAGACAATTATCAAGGGAAACGTCCGCGCGATCGAGGCCTGTGCGTATCTCGGCATCGACAGGATCGTGGTGCATTCCGGGCGCAGTAAGGATTTCCACGGCGAAGGCGACAGAAAAGCCTATCTCGAGGGCGTGAAGGAGTTTTATTCCGCTCTGTATCCCGCGATGGAAAAATATAACGTGAAGGTGCTGGCGGAAAACTACATCCCCGCCGGAGACGATACCACTTCGTTTTACAGCGGCAAGGACTTAAACGATCTGCTCGACGTGTGCGATCATCCTCTTATGGGCGTGTGCTGGGACGTGGGGCACGGGAATCTGATCGCTCCGGAGCGTCAGTACGACGATATCACCGCGCTCGGCGAACGCCTGCAGGCGGTGCACATTCAGGATAATTTCGGAGAGCACGACGATCATATCTGCCCCCTGATGGGTACGCTCGATATCGACGCCGTCATGCGCGGCCTGCTTGACGGCGGCTTTATCGCAAGAAACGGCGTGTTCACCTTCGAGGCGGACAACATCGTTTCGCACGCAGGCTCGTGGCCGAACAGACGGCATGAAACGGGAAATCGTATCGCCGCCGATCCGGGCTTTGAAGTGAAGCGCGCTGCGGTAAGGCTCATGTACGCGGTGGGGAAGGATATCCTCACGAAATACGGTCTTTTTGAAGGCTGAAAAATTTTTTTCGACTTTTTTTCAATTTTGTAGCTGATCCGGAGTCAATGAAAAATCGAATATGCTAATATAAACCCGCTGACAGGGAAACGCTCCCTGCCGGCGAGTTTTTTTTGTTTGGAGGTGAGTTTACGGACAAAAGCGAAAAACGCATGAAATATATCGGAAAGGCCGCCGATATCATCTGCCGTTCGGCGTACGCGATGTGCAGGAGCGTTTTGGCGGGCGAAAAAAACAAGCCTCCCGACCCGAAAGAACTGAAAGAGGTGTGCGCGGCGGTAAAAGAAGCGGCGGCGATCGCGGCGAGCCTCGACAAAAACGATCCCGCGAACACCGAAACGCTCAGCGTGACGATGGACGCCGCCGTGAGAGAGCTGGCGCAGTGAAAGACAGGTGAGAAAAATGAAGACCGTGATCATCCCCGAACCGAACGAAAAGCAGAAACTGTTTTTAGCGGATACGCATAAATTCATCGCCTTCGGCGGCGCGAGAGGCGGCGGAAAAAGCTGGGCGGTGAGAGTGAAAGCCGTATTGCTTGCGTTCAACTATCCCGGCATCAAGATCATGATCATAAGAAAAACGTATCCGGAATTGCGCGCGAACCATATCAACCCCATGCGCACGCTCTTAGGCGACGCGGCGGCGTATAAAGACAGCGTGAAGGAATTTCATTTCCCGAACGGCTCCGTCATCATGTTCCGCTACTGCCAGACCCTCTCCGATCTCGACAAATACCAGGGCACCGAAACGGACGTTCTGTTCATCGACGAGGCGACGCAGTTCACAGAGGAGCAGTTCGACCGCTTCAAGGCATGCGTGCGAGGTGTGAACGATTTTCCGAAACGCATCTATCTGACCTGCAATCCGGGCGGCGTGGGGCATCAGTTCATAAAGCGTCTGTTTGTGGACAGAGCGTACCGGGGAAACGAAAAAGCCGACGATTACAGCTTTATCCGTTCTCTCGTTACGGACAACAAAGCGCTGATGGAGGCCGATCCCGATTATGTAGATCAGCTCCGCGCTTTACCTCCTAAGCTCCGAAAGGCGTGGCTCGAGGGCGACTGGAACATTTTCGAGGGCCAGTTTTTCGAGGAGCTGCGTGACGTGCCGGAGCATTACCGCGACCGGAAATTCACCCATGTGATCGAGCCGTTTGAGATCCCCGCGGGATGGAACATCGTAAGAAGCTTCGATTTCGGCTTTGCGAAGCCCTTTTCCTGCGACTGGTGGGCGATCGACTACGAGGGCAGGGCGTATCTCATCCTGCAGCTCTACGGCGGTACAAAACAGCCCAACGAGGGCGTCAAATGGCATCCGGATAAAATTTTTGCGGAGATACACCGGATCGAAAACGAGCATCGGTGGCTGAGGGGAAAGAAAATATACGGCGTAGCCGACCCGAGCATATGGGATCAGAGCCGCGGAGAGGCGATCATCGACTTCGCGTACCGGCATTTCGTTTATTTCGACAAGGGCGACAACAAGCGTCTCCCCGGCTGGATGCAGTGCCATTACCGCATGGCGTTCGACGAAGAGGGCAAGCCCATGGTCTATTTTTTCAACACCTGCAAGGAAGCGCTGCGCACGCTCCCACTTCTCACGTTTTCCGCCTCCGACCCGGAGGATCTCGACACGACGCAGGAGGATCATTTCGCGGACAGCTTCCGTTATTTCTGCATGTCCCGTCCGATCAAACCGTCGCTTCCCCGGGAGCGGGAGCCCGTTCCCGACGATCCGCTGGATCTGAATTCCGGCAGATACGAAAGATTTTCCTATTGAGGAAAAAGAAAGGAAACCTATGAAAAAAGAAAAAAATACAGAAGCCTTCTCCGTTTTTTCTCATACGGATAATGAACGCGGGGAAAACGGCGAAGAGCTCGTCATCGGCGAGGACGAGGTAAGGACGGCTTTATCGGTGCTCGAAAAGTACCGCGCCGCCAGAATGAATCTCGAAAAGCGCATCCGGGAAAACGAGCAGTGGTACCGTATGCGCCACTGGGAACAGCTCCGTCCGCCGGAGCAGAGGGAGAGAAAGCAGTCGGCGTGGCTTTTCAATTCTCTTCTCAACAAGCACGCCGATTTCATGGACGCCATCCCCGAATGCACCGTGCTCCCGCGGGAAAATTCCGACTATCCCGCCGCGGAGAAGCTCACGTCCGTTTTACCGGTGATCCTCGAAAGAAACGATTGGGAGAGCGTTTATTCCGACGCGGCGTTCAACAAGCTGAAAAACGGTACGGCGGTATTTTCCGTATTGTGGGATCCCGGCGCGGCGGGCGGCTTGGGGGATATCAGCATAAAGCAGACCGATATCCTCAACGTATTCTGGGAGCCGGGCATAAGGGATATCCAGAAATCGCGCAATATTTTCTGTACGGAGCTGTGGGACAACGATCTGCTCGTTGAAAAATATCCGTTCTTGGAAGAAAAACTCGGCGGCGTTTTTCCCGACGTATCGGGCTACGTCTACGACGAGTCGGTGGATACCTCCGGCAAATCGACGGTGGTGGACTGGTATTACAAGAAAAACGTCAACGGAAAAACGGTGCTCCATTACTGCAAGTTCACGGGTTCGAACGTGCTCTACGCTTCCGAAAACGACCCGGAGCTCCGCGAAAGAGGCTGGTACGACCATTCGCTGTATCCGTTCGTGTTCGACCCGCTGTTCCGCGAGGAGGGCACGCCCGTCGGCTTCGGCTACATCGACATCATGAAGGGCGCGCAGGAGGAGATCGACGTTTTGGGCGCGGAGATCATGCGCAACGCCCGCCTTTCCGCAAGAAGGAGATATTTCACGCGTACCGAGGGCGCGGTGAACGAAGAGGAATTCGCCGATATGACGAAGGATTTCGTACACGTGAGCGGGTCGTCGCTCGGGGAGGACTCCATAAGGGAGATCAGCGAATCTCCGCTCTCCTCGATCTACGTCACCGTGCTCAACAATAAGATCCAGGAGCTCAAGGAGACCACCGGCACGCGCGATTTCGTGACCGGCAGCACCACCGGCGGCGTGACCTCCGGCGTGGCGATCACGGCTCTGCAGGAGGCGGGCAATAAGCTCTCCCGCGATATGATCTCCGCCACCTACCGTGCTTTCGCGAGAATCTGCGAGCTTTCCATCGAGCTCATCCGGCAGTTTTACACCGTGCCGAGAAGCATGAGGATCCTCGGTGAGGGCGGCGAATGGAGCTTTTGTTCCTACGATAATTCCGAGCTGCTTCCCACGATGCCGGAGCTCGAGTTCGGCGTGGACTTCGGTTCGCGCTCGCCCGTGTTCGACGTAAGTGTGAAAGCGCATAAACAGAACGCTTTTTCGCGTTCGGCGCAGAACACCGACGCTCTGAATTTCTATAAGCTCGGCTTCTTCGATCCGGCGCGCAGCACGGAATCGCTCGCGTGTCTGCAGCTCCTCGATATCGACAATAAGGAGAAGATCATGCATCTGATCGAGGAGAACGGCAGAAAGGCCGCCGCGCTTCCGGCGCAGAACGGCGCGCTTTTCCCCTCGCCCGCAAAAGCCAACGCGGATATCCTGCGGATGGCGGCGAAGAGAGGTGATATATCGCCGTGACGAAAGCAGCGATCACCTATCTTGCCGACGGCTTCATCTTTGACTGCACCGGCCACGCGGGATACGCGGAAAAGGGGAAGGATATCGTCTGCGCGGGCATATCGGCGCTTTGTATGGGGCTGGCCGGACGGCTTTCGGAGCTGAGCGAGGAGAACGTCGTCAGTGTGAAGTATTTCCACTGCGCCGACGGCGACGTGTATATCGAGGTCGTTTACGGCGACGAGGAGATGTGCAGGATCAAGGCGCTCGAGGCGCTGGAAACGGTGCGGTGCGGGCTTGAACGGATCGAGGCGCGCTATCCCGAATATTTTCTCATGGAGTAAAGGAGAGAACCAATGAAATATTATTTTGATTTGCAGATGTTCGCCGAAGCGGCGGAAAGCGGAACGGCGGAAGCGGCGGAGGCCTCCGGAGCGGAAAACGCGGGAGAAAAAAGCGGGAAAACGCCGGACGAAACCGCCGGAGGGGAAGCGGAGACGGCTCCGGACACCACTCCGGAAAACGCGCGGAAAGACGAGCTCGACGCCGTGAAGTCGCTTTCGGACACCATCGGCGAGCTGAAAAGGCGTACCGAGGTGAACGGCAGGATCGCCGCGTGGGAAAAGGAGGCGGAGGAGATGAAGGATACCTATCCCTCCTTCGATCTCGGAAAAGAACTGAAAAACGGCGACTTCCGGGCGCTTCTCGGGGCGGGCGTGCCGCTGCGCAGAGCGTACGAGGCGGTGAACCTCGAAAAGATCCTCGGCGCGGCGATGCGCTACGCCGCCGTGAACGCGGGCAGAAAAGCCGCGGAAAATCTCGCGAAACAGACTATGCGTCCGCAGGAAAACGGTGTGCTCGACCGCGCCTCGAGCGTAAAACGTACGGACGTCGGCTCACTCACCGAAAAGGATATCATCCGTATCCTCGGAGAAGTGAGCAGAGGCGCGAAAATATCATTCGGATAAAAAGGAGAAAAAGAATATGGATTTCAACTGCATTTTTACAGATCTTCAGGTGTTCGCCGCGGGCGACGTGCTGAACACCACCGGCGGTACCGTGGAAAACGGCGTTGTAACCGATCCCATGGTGCTTTCGGCCGAAATGAAGACCTTCTATGACAAAACGCTCATCACGCTCGCCGGGGTGAACCTCGTCCACGAGCAGTTCGGTCAGAAGCGTCCCATCCCCAGAAACGGGGGCAAGACCATCGAATTTCGCAAGTTTTCCAAGCTTCCCAAGGTGATGAAGGCGATCACCGAGGGCGTGACTCCCTCCGGCAGCAAGCTTTCCGTATCGAACGTGTCCTGCACCGTGGATCAGTACGGCGACTACATCGAACAGACCGATATGCTGGAGCTCACCGCAGTGGACAATACCATCGTGGAAGCCACCAAGGAGCTTGCCTCCCAGGCGGGTCTTACGCTGGATACCGTGGTCAGGAACGAGCTCATCGGCGGCACGAACGTCATGTACGCTCCCGCCGTTTCCGGCGATACCGAAACGGAAGTGACCTCCCGCGCGGATATCACCGCCGACTGTCGCCTGAGAGTGAAGGACGTTTTCAGAGCCGCCGCGGAGCTTAAGGCCGTGAACGCTCCCAAGATCGACGGCAGCTACGTTGCCATCATCCATCCTTACGTTGCCTACGACCTTATGCAGGATGCGAAGGAGCAGTGGGTGGGCATCCAGAAGTATGCCGATCCCGAAAAGCTCCTTCGCGGTGAGGTCGGCTCTCTCGGCGGCGTTCGCTTCGTGGAGAGCACCGAGGCGAAGATCTACGGCCCCGGCGTGATCTCCGACGGTCTTTCCCGCCTTGCCGTGAAGACCGCGGTAAGCGAAAGCACCACCTCCGTTGTCGTGGAGGAAGAGCTGACCGCGGGCACCTACGCGGGCGATAAGGCGATCCCCGTGTACGTGAACGGCGTTGAAAACACCATCGTCGCGATCGCGACTGCCGACCACGTTTCCACGCTCACGCTCGGCACGGCCGTTTCCTCTCTTTCCGCGGGCGATATGATCTGCGGTGTCGGCGGCGGCAAGGATGGCTCGGCTGTTTTCTGCACCCTCTTCCTCGGCGAGAACGCCTACGGCGTGACCGATATCGAGGGCGGCGGTCTTGAGCACATCGTGAAGCAGCGCGGCTACGGCAACGACCCCCTCAACCAGCGCTCCAGCGTCGGCTGGAAGGCGACGAAGGTCGCTAAGCGTCTGCTCGAAGAGTATATGATCCGCTTCGAAAGCGGTTCGGAATTCTCCCCGACGGCGGAAGAAAACTGATATTTTGAATTACGGTATCGTCCCGCGGAACAGAACGTCCCGCGGGACGGGAAAGGAAAAAAATATGGCGAAGAAAAAGAGCAAGGAAGAAAATAATCAGACGGTATTCATCCCCAAAGAGTCGAAGCACGACGACGCATTGTACGTTGCCGTGAACGGTCAGCGTCTGCTCGTGAGAAAAGGCGAGCCCGTAAGTCTGCCCAAACGCTTTGCGGAGGTCATCAACAATTCCTTCGCGGCGGCGAAAAAGGCGGAGAGCTATATCGACTCCGTGAGCAGCGAAGCGTAAGAAAGGAGACGCCTATGACGATAGACGAAGCGGTAACGGGGTTTGACCTGCTTTACCCCAACGCCATGTCATACGAGCACAAGCTCGAATTGCTGTCGCGTCTCGACAAAAGGATCTTCGACGAGGTGTATGCGAAATACGAGGGGTGTCAGCCGGAGGAATTCGGCGGCTATTCCCGTTTCACTCCCGTGACGACCCCTCTTCTCGCGTCTTTTCCCTACGACGATATTTACGTGAAATATCTTTCCATGCACTACGACCTGCTCAACGGCGATATCGCCCGCTACAACAATTCGGCGCGCGTTTTCAATACGGCTTTAGCGGAGCTGAGCGCCGCGTATAACCGGACGCATACGTGGAAAAAACCGGTAAGGGCGGGTGATATTTTATGAATTATCCCATGCTCGGCAATATACCGGGGAAGAGCACGTTCGTTACGGCGTTCGGGGGATATATGCACGGGGAAAAGGCATCGGTTTCCTCGTTTTATGATATGAAAAACTTAAGCGCGGACAAATATCCGTTCCTCTCGGTGCGTCCCGGACGGGCGAAATGGAGCGTAACGCCCGCCTCCGGGATCTTCGGGGAAAACGGAGCGATCTCCCCGGAGGGCGGACGTATCGTTTCCGCCGCGGCGGCGGACGGCAGGATCGTTTTCTGCACGGAAACGAAAATATACGCGGACGGACAGGCGCTCCCGGGACTGACGCTTCCCGAAGGAGAGCATCGTATCACCGTTTTCGGAAGGAATTTTTTCGTGTATCCCGAAGGACTGTACGTGGAGAAAAACGCCTCCGGCTATACGGTAAAGCGCGCGAAGTACGATTACGATTGCACGAACGTGCTCGTCAAGCTCTGCGACGCCGACGGCACGGAGATGACCTTCGACGGCAGCGGTACCGCGCTGCCGGCTTCTCCGACAAGCGGATACAAATTTCTGCTGCTCGGTGAAAAGGCCTCCTATCTCTACACCTATACGAACGAGTGGAACGCCGGAGTAAAAGTTTATCTGAGCCTTTACGCGAGCGGCGCGGGACAATATGCCTACAAAGGGGAAAAGCGGAAGATCGGTAGGCTGGCTCTCGAAAACGATAACGTGACGGTCGAAAAATGCTCGGCGAGTACGCTGGTGATCGACGTGAACTGCCGTATCCCTTCCCCGATCGTCGCCTCGGAAGGGCAGCTCGTTTTTTCCTCCCTGCGTTTCCATAAGGAAATGCCCGCGCTCGATCTCGTGACGGAACGCGATAACCGTTTGTGGGGATGCCGGTACGGCGACGACGGGAACGGGAATTTCGTGAACGAGCTGTACGCCTGCGCGCAGGGCGATCCCACGGGATGGGACGTTTTTGAAGGGATCTCCACCGACAGCTACCGCGCTTCTCTCGGCTGTCCCGGCAAATTCACCGGTGCCTGTTCTTTAAGCGGCGAAACGCTGTTTTTCAAGGAGGACCGTATCGTAAGAGTCAGCGGAAGCACTCCGTCGGATTTTTATGTGACGTCTTTCCCCGCGCGCGGCGTGGAGGCGGGAGCGGAGAATACGCTCGTTATCCTCAACGAAAAAGCGTTTTATAAGTCTCCCTCCGGCATAACGGTCTACGACGGTGCTCTGCCTTACCGGATCTCGGACGCGCTCGGTGCTCTTGTTTTCGACGGGGTGGCCGCCGGCGCGGAAAACGGAAAATACTATCTCAAAATAAGGGAAAACGGAGAAAACGCCCTGCTCGTATACGATACGAAAACGGGTCTGTGGCACCGGGAGGACGACGGGGAAAACGCCGGGTTTTTCATACCGGTCTCCGGACGGCTCATTGCTCTCTGCCGCGGGGAAAACGCTTACTCCGTATGGACGGTCTCCCCGCCCCGGAGCGACGCTTACGACCTTTTCCGTTTCACGCCGCCCTCCGGCGCGGAATATACTTATATTGAAGAAAGGCCGCGCGAATGGTTCGCCGTTACGGGCGATCTGTGCGCTGCGTATGCGGGAACGAGGTACATTCGCTCCATGAGCTTCCGTGTGTCCGCGGAGAAGGACGCCGTTTTCGCCGTATCCGCGCGCTGCAACAATGAGCCTTTTTTCAGAGAAGTCTGTACGTTGCACGGTGTGCGTCCCGGACTCGTGACCCTGCGGGTGAACGTTCCGCGCTGCGAAAGCTTTGTCCTGAAACTCGGAGGCAAGGGCGAATGCACCGTTCATTCGGTAAATTTCGTGACCGAAACAACGAGCGAGGTGAGCGCATACGTCTGATATGAATATGAAAAACGGAAAAGAAAACGGCTCCGAAAGAATGACCGCCGAGCGTATATACGCCCTGTTGTTGAGGATCGGAGACGAGGTAAAAGAGCTTTCCCGGCAGGTGAGGACTCTCAGAAAACGGATCGAAGGGGATGAAAACACGTGAAGAAAAAATATACGTCGGATGAAATAATGCAGATGGCGGTAGGCGCACTTTCGGCGAAATACGACGCCGATCTGGATGCGGACGGAAAAGTGTCCGCCGCGGACGCGCGACTCGCGAGGAAAAACACGGATACGGCCGACGAAGTTCTGATGGCGAAAGAAAAACTGGATGATCTGTCCGCTTATGCGGGCGCGGGGTTCGACGCGGACGGCGGCCGGCTTTATAACTACTACCGGGATATTTATTCCGACGGCGCGCGCAAAGCGGCGCTCAACGCGTTCGGACTTGCTTCCCGCTATACGGGAGGCTACGGGAATACGTACGCTTCCGCCGCCGCGGCCGCCGCGTACGATCAATTTGCCGACGGCATCTACGACCGATTAGAGGACGCGAACGAACGCGCGTATAAAAACAGTCTCGCTTTCGCTCAGAAAGCCGCGGAGTACGGCGATACCTCCTTTATGGAAGCGCTCGGCGCGGATATGAGCGATGCCAAAAGAAACGCCGCGCTCTCTCAGGCGATCAGCGACGCGAAGTACGGCGATTATTCGGGACTGGAATATATGGGCGTCGATACGACGATGCTCCGCTACGGCGATCTTCTCAAGGTCGCCGGTGAAATGGCGGAATACGGCGATTATTCCGGGTTGGAGGCGCTCGGAGTGGACGTGAGCTCGGTAAAGGAAAACGCGGAGCTTGAAAAAGCGCTGGCTCTCGCGAAATACGGAGATACGTCCGCGCTCAAAAAGCTGACCGGCGGCACCGGCGCCATGAAGGAAAAAATCAGCGTTTCCGTGCAGAAGGGTGCCGAGGCGGCATACGCGACCGGAGGGTATTCCTCGCTTCTGAGCTATCTCAATAAACAGATCGGCTACGGGCAGATCACGGCGGACGGCAAGGAGCAGATCATTGCCGCCATTACCGGAATGTGAGGTGAGCGCAGGTGAAAATAAGCATTGAGACCCCCTTCCTGCACGCGGGGGAGAACGTTTCCCGTTCGCTGAAGGCGGAAGCGGACGCATCCCTCGTAAGCGGCAGAGAGGTAAGGATCGCTTTTGTCGCGCCTTCGGGAAAGCTCTATCTTTCGCCCGCCGTCCCCATGACGGACGGTGAGGGCACGTATCTGCTTCCCGCCTGTCTGCTCGACCGCTACGGCAGACTGTGTGCGCAGATGGTGATATACGGTGACGACGATTTTTGCATCAAAAGCGAGGTTTTTATTTTCGACGTCCATCCCGGGATCGACGAAACGTCCGCCGAAGCGGAAGACGGAGAGCTCATAACGCTTGTCGGATTGGATGAACGGCTCAGAGCCGCGGAAGAGAGGTTAGAGGGGCTGAGCCCGATCACCGACGAGGAACTTGCGGAAATACTCATATAAAGGAGAAAAAAATGGCAGACAGATATCTTAATCCGCATGGAGTGGAAACATTCTGGGCGGCGATAAAAAACAGATTCGTTCAGAAGGAAGCCGGAAAAGGGTTGTCCTCCAACGATTACACGGCGGCAGAAAAAACGAAGCTCTCCAGCTTACCGGCGGCAGCGGACATCCTTACCGATAACGACAAGGGCGCCGCGAACGGCGTGGCGCCGCTCAACGCGAACGGCGTCATACCGAGCGAATATATACCGGGAAGCGGGGAAACGGACAGCTACGTTGTAGAAGTACAAACGTCGAGTTTTCTTGATCCTACTGCCGATGAGGATGAATTAAAAGCGATCATTGCACATTATGAGGCAGGAGAACGATGCGAACTGAAGGTGTATCCCGACGACTCAGGAACACACGGTTTTTATATCGGGCATCTTACGTTTTCGACGGGCAGTGTCTTCAAATTTACCGTTTATCATAATCTTGAGTCTGCATTCTACATTTTCTCGGTCGACACGACAGAAGGTACGATAGAAATCAGCGAAGAGATCGTCACAGATGACCATATCGTTGAAAAAGGATCTGATGATCATGGTTGGCATTATTCTTCTTATAGCAGTACGAGAATACATGCATATAAGCAGATCAGTATTGATATGAGCAGCACGTCCTTCGTGGAGATCGGCTCGACAGGTCTTTATTATGCAGATTTTACTTCAAACCTTCCATCCCTTGTCGCCGAAAGCAGTTTGAAATGTGTCAATGTAAATTTCCGAGGACTATACAAAACGGCTGAAGGCCCTGGTACTTTCAGTTTCGCAAACAATATGTGGGTTGCAGGTGTGGGGGCCGGTTATGATGAATCAGGTGAAACTGGCACGTTGTCAATTCGTTTCATTACGACAACATTAGAAGTATCGGAAGATAAAGTACCAATAGGGGATTTTACCGTAGTGTTCAATTCAACGTTCGACGGGTACACGGATAGCGAAACAACGTAAGAGGAGGAATAATATGGCAATCAAAGTAATCGACACCAATACAAATATCCGGCGCGAGGTAAAGCGCACGGCAACGGTCGGCGCGGAGATGCAGACCGTTACGGACATCTATTATCAGTCTGCTTTCGTCGCGGACACGGCAAGCGATATCACGGCGATGAACGCTCAGGGAAGCGCGTATCTCAATTATCCGGCAGGCTCGGCGGCGATCTGCTGCGAGAATAAAAAGCGGTACGTTCTGAACGCAAGCGAAACGGCGTATGCGGAGGTGTGACATATGA
>JAZLHN010000170.1:0-2103 GCA_045616815.1 Acutalibacteraceae bacterium | reverse complement strand
CGGCCTCTCCCGCCGCGAAAAGATTTTTCACGCTCGTTTCGCTGTGGACGTCCGTTCGGATGCCGCCGTTGTTGTGCTGCGCCGAAAGGGATATTTCGAGCATTTCCGAAGAAAGGTCGATGCCGTGGGAAAGATACAGGTCGATCGCTTTCGGATTGAGCTTTTGCAGACGTTCAAAGGGCGTGGAAGCAAGACAGTCCGTATCGGTAAGATACTTTTTCGCCTCGTCCGAAAGAGCGTCAAAACAAAAGCCGTCGGGATCCTTCGTATAATCGAGGAAAACTCTGTTTCCTTTTTTCAGTTCTTCAAAAACGAGCAGATCGATCCTTGACGAGCCGGACGTTTTGCGGGAATCGAAGGGCCATTGGTACCCTTTTAAGAAGACGAGCGAATACGTTTCGGCCGTATCCCCTCTTTCGGCAAGGAATTCTCTTTCCTCGCCCGCAGGGGAAACGGATACGTAGCGCGGCACGACCTGCTGATAGCTGCCGGAAAGATTCCAGCGGAATTTGACGGAAGCAAGGCCGTACTGCCATTCCTGGAAATTGGCAAGCTGAGCGCCCGCCTCGATGGCGAGCCCCGTGGCGCCGTACTGGCTTTCCGGGTAAACGGAGCGGGAATAGATGCCCGCCGGAGCGCCCGTACAGAGGATCACGGCTTTCGCATAGAGCGGATATATTCCGTTTTCCGTGAGACAGACGACACCCGAGCAGACGTTATCGCGCACGATGAGCTTTATGACCTGATAACCGTCTAATACCGGCGTACCGTTGGCAAGCACCTTTTTTTGCAGGCATTCGGTCATATACTTCGAAGTCAGCGGTCCGGCCGAGGTCGCTCGTTTTGTATGGTCGTGATCGGTGCGGTAGCCGGCGTAGCGGCCGTATTTATCCGTGGGGAAAGGTACGCCGAGGTCGACTAAATGCATGAAGCACCTAAGACTTGAAGCCGCCTCGATGAGCGCGTCCGGTCCGTTCACCGAGCCGCCGGAGAAAAGGTCTTCCGCCATTTTCTTCACGCTGTCTCCCTCGTCCGAACAGATATCGAGTTTATAATAGGTTTGTTTATCGCTGCCGGTATTGCGGGACGTGCCCATATCCACGCCCTCGGTGACGACGCAGATATCCCTCACACCGTTTTCATACAGATAATCGGCAGACGCGAAACCAGCCGCACCGCTGCCGACGATGATGACGTCGTACGTATTTTTCATAATCTTCTCACGCTGAAGCCGCCGTCGGCATTCAATACCGTACCGGTGCAGAAATCAAGACAGCCGTCCGCGACCGCGCCCACGGCGTTTGCCACGTCCGAGGGCTGTCCCATCCGCTGAATGGGCGTGAGGCCTCCGGCGATCAGATTTTCATATTTCTCTTTTACGCATTTCGTCATATCGGTCTCGATGATCCCGGGAGCGACCTCAAACACACCGATGCCGTATTCGGCAAGGCGCGCGGCGAAAAGCTTCGTGTACATGGAAATGGATGCCTTGGAAATGCAGTATTCGGCGCGCTCCACGGATGCGGTGTAGGACGAAACGGAGCTGATGAAAACGATCCTGCCGCTTTTCTGCTCCTTCATAAGGTTGGCGACCGTCTGCGCGACGAAGAAGGTACCTTTCTGATTGATATTCAGAACGTAATCGAAGTCCTCCTCCGTGATGGTGAGCATATCCTTTCTCACCTTCGGAGCGACGCCGGCGCAGTTGACGAGCAGGTCGATCCTTCCCGCCTTTTCAAGATATTCTTTCAGGCAGGCACGGGAGGCAACGGAGGAAATATCACATTCGATGAATTCCGCTTTGCCCTCTTTCACGAGCGACTCGACCTCGGCGCTATCGTGGCGCGCGGCGATAAGACATTTATAACCCGACTCGTTGAGTCTTTTTACGATCCCGAGGCCGATGCCCCGGTTTCCTCCGGTAACGACTGCGTACATATCTTAATCCTCCGGTTTCGTTTTCCGTTTTACGCTTTGCCTAAAACTTTTTCCCTATAAATGGGCATATAGACCTCGCTGTCGCGCACGGGACAGCCCGTGACGCTTGCGTGCCGCATGAGCTCCGTGCATTTGCCGCAGCCGAGACAGCATTTATTTTTTTCA
>JAZLHN010000169.1:0-2389 GCA_045616815.1 Acutalibacteraceae bacterium | reverse complement strand
CACGAAATTTTCGTGGTCATAAAGTAGTCTATGTCCGCCTGCTTCATTATCTGCGGTATCGCGCCCGAGTAGCCGAAAACGTCCGGCAGCCACATTATCTTGTTGTCCTTGCCGAATTCCTCGCGGAAAAAGCGTTTGCCGAAAATGAACTGTCTCGCGAGCGACTCTCCGGAAATGACGTTGGTGTCGGATTCCACCCACATGCTGCCCTCGGCTTCCCAGCGGCCTGCCTTTACGGCTTCCTTAATGCCTTCGTATACCTGCGGATGATCCTGCTTTACGAAATCGTAGAGCTGCGCCTGCGGGGACATGAATTTGTATTCGGGATATTCCTTCATGAGGTTGAGCACCGTCGCGAAGGAGCGGCCGGCCTTATCTCTCGTCTGGCGCAGTCTCCAGCGCCACGCGGTATCGATGTGCGTGTGACCGATGGCGGAGATCTCGATATCGCTCTGAGCGCCGAACACGTTCTTATCGAGATAGTCTCTCGCCGCTTTCACGGAGGCGTGGAAAAGCTCCTCGTCGGGCGTGCAGAGCTCGAGCAGATTGCAGGCCTCGTTCATGCCCTTCACGATCTCCACCCGCGGCATGTCGTCGGCGTCGTAAACGCTGATAAGCTCTAAAAGGCTCGTTAAGTCCCAGTACAGGTCGTTTACGTCCTCGTGATAGGCTTTGAGACGGGCGCAGAGCTTGGTCTGGCCGCGGTAGTTGTTGTCGTCGCAGTAGGAGGAAAGGGCGATCTCATATTCCTCGCCTCCCTCGGCGCAGTCGTTGAGGAAAAAGAAGGTGTGGTTTTCGTCGCCACCCTGCACCTGTCTGCCGTTTACGAAAAAGATGAACTGCTGCGCGGAGTCGTCCCAGCCGCAGTCCGGGAACGGGGTGATCTCATAGATCACCTTTTTGCCCTTGAGGCTTTCGGGGATCTTCACGGTGTGCTTGAACCAGCAGTACTGCTCCCGGTAGCCCCACAGCTCGTCGTCGCCGAATGGACGCCATTCGCCCTCGTTGAGGTTTTCGATGGTGTTCTGCCCTTCACGGAAAAGGAAGCCGCCCACTCTCACGCTGTCGGTGAATACTCTGCCGCCTATGTGATCCCGTATCTGCCGGCAGCGGTAGGCGTACATTTTACGCTCGGAGTTTTTGTCCGCGTACGGAAATTCTCTTGACATACTTTTTCTCCTTATATTTTTTTATGCGGTAAAGGGTATCAAAGACCGTAATATTTTTTCAGCTTTTCAACGTCCTCGGCGGTGAACGCCTTGTTGAAGATGAAGAAGTCGTCCATGTTGAAAAGCACGTTTTTCGAGCTGTTTTCCTTGTGAGAGGCTTCCTCGCCCACGGTGAAGGGAAGACAGTCGAGTGAGATATCGAAGATATCGGGCAATTTTATCGACTGTTTGAATTTGAAATTGTGATATATGTCGATCGTGAGATCTTTTTTGTTGAAGCTGTAGATGGAGTGGATCCATCCGCCGGAGACCTCGCGGAAGAACGAGGTGTAGGGGTCGTTGTAGGTGGAGGGATCTTCGGTCTCGATGCCGAGGAAGGTGCCGCCCGATGTGAAACCGAGCGTGAAGCCGGCACCCGAGGCGGTCATGGTCTTGGTGCTCGCGATGAAGCATTCCCAATTGGGGGCGTCGTCTACCTTGAGCCATTCGGCCACGGTGAAGCTGTCTTTCCCGAATTTCAGGTCGTCGCTCACATAGAAGCCCGTGCCGCCGAATTCCGCGTTGGAGCCGTTGACGCCGGAGGAATAGAATTTGACGTGCCGTTCTTCGCGGAAGGTGTTTTTGCCCGTCGCGTCCTCTCCGTTGTTATCGAAGAACATGGCAAGCTTTACTTCGTCCTTATCAAAGAAGGAATACAGTCCGTTTTCGCCGTCGATGGCGGGGGTGGGACGGTTTTCTATATCGAAACGAGCGGCCTTCACTTTCTGATATTCGCCGTCGTGATCGCAGAAAACGCCCGCGGGGAGCTGCGAGGAATATCCGTTCGGGTCGTAAGCGGGTATCTCGATGCCGAAGGCGTGGCGCACGATGGCGTTGATATCCTTCGTCTCGCCGAAGAATTCGTCGACCTTGTTTACGGTCTTGCCCTTTAATGCGAAGTAGATGTATTTCTCGCCGTCCGAGTATCCGCCGTGTCCCTTGACGAAGCCGCCGTGGTCGGTGATGACGATGAACAGCGTTTCGTCGATGATGCCCGCTTCACAGCACGCCTCGTGGATGCGGTCAACGAGCGTATCCACGTTGCGGATACATTCGAGGTGTCCCTCGGTGCCGTAGCCGTAATGATGTCCCGCCTCATCCGGGTCATCGATCTGAATAAAAAGCAGCTTCGGTTTTTCGGTTTTCACGCACTCCACGATCTTATCGGTGGTATGCTCGCC
>JAZLHN010000168.1:0-5300 GCA_045616815.1 Acutalibacteraceae bacterium | reverse complement strand
GTCGAAGATTTATTTTGTTTTGCGGTGCTTAGCTGCAAGGAAGACGAACGACGCATACTGTCGTATTCGGAGCGAGGATGACACAGCAGATGAGTGCCGCAAAGCAAAATAAACGGGTTCGGATTTGACGCGCTGGCTTATCCGTTCATTTATATTCAAGTATAATCGAAATACTTTCCGTTTGCAACGGTAATATCAAAGCCTCCCGCCGCCGTATTTCGCCGTTCAAAGTATTGAACACATTGCAATATTATGTTATATTATTCCCATAAAAACAGCGGAGGGGTGTTTATGAAACCGTTTGCCGAAAACTTTCTGCGTTCCCGCGTGTCGGAGGAGGATACGACCGCGAAGGAGAAGATTCTCGGATATCTCATCGGCCCCTCGGGGTGTCTGATCGTCAACGCGGTGCTCGCGACCTATCTGAATCTGTATTATACCGACGTGTTGAAGCTCACGGGGGCTTTCCTCGTCGTGCTGCCCGTCGTTTCGAGAGTCATCGACGCGATCACGAATTTCATCATGGGCGTGATCCTCGATAAGACGAAAACGCGGTTCGGCAAAGCGCGGCCGTATATCTTAGCCTCCGCCGTGCCGTTCGCGATCGCCGCCGTGCTGCTTTTAGCCGTACCGCGGCTTTCTCCGGAGGGGCAGAAGATATGGGTGGCGGTCACCTATAATTTCTATTATTCGGTCGCCTTTACGATGTACAACATGAGCCACCTTATGATGGTGCCGCTCTCTACGAGAAACAATAAGCAGCGCACGCAGCTTTCGGTGTTCAATAATATCGCGAACGTGGCGATGACCGGTATCATCGTCGCTCTGTGTATGCCCGTTTTGGTGGAAAAGGTGCTCGGCTACGAGCAGGAAAAATGGGTCGCGTTCATGGCGGCCTTATCGGTCGTCAGCATCCCGTTCACCGTGTTTGAATACCTGTATACGAAGGAGCGCATCACCGAAGAGGGCGGCGCGTCCGCTGCGAACGAGGTGCCCGTCGGCACACAGCTCAGGGCCATGTTCACGAATAAATACTGGCTCATGATCATGGCGTATCAGTTCGCGTTCACCACCTATTCCACGGTGCACAATCTTGCCATCGTCTATCTTGCCCGCGACGTGCTCGGCAGTATCACCTATCAGTCTCTCATCAGCGCGATCTCGGGGCTGCCCATGGGCGTGGGCATGCTTGTCATCATCCCGCTGTGCAACAAATTCGGCAAGCGGAAGGTCAGCATCGTCGGCTTTCTGCTCTGCATCCTCGGCGGTGCCGTGTGTCTTGTGAATCCGTTCAGCCTTGTCGTGATTTTGATCGGGTTGGCGATCCGCTTTGCGGGCAACGTGCCGTCCAACTACGTGACGAACGCGTTTTTCGCGGACGTGGGCGAGCACATCGAATGGAAAAACGGCTTCCGCACCGACGGCCTCAACGGCAGCTTTTTGAACGTCATGATGACGCTCGGCATGGGCGTGGGGCAGTCTCTTTTCAATCTTCTGCTGAATCTCGGCCACTACGACGCCGATCTGCCCGAGCAGCTTATGAGCGCGAAATGGTCGATCATCGGGGCGGATATCATCGTTCCCATGGTGTTCGGCGCGTTCTGCTGTCTCATCATGTTCTTCTTTAAGATCGAGAAGCAGATGCCGGAGATCGCAGCCGAGATCAAACGCCGGAACGGAGGGACTGAAAATGCCGAATAAACCGGATATCATCGTCATCAATCCCGATCAGATGCGTGCCGACGCTCTGCGTCATCTCGGGAATCCCGTTTCCTATACGCCGAATATCGACGCGCTGGCCGAGGAGGGCGTATCGTTTTCCTCCGCCTTCTGTCAGAATCCCGTGTGTGTGCCGTCGCGCTGCTCGTTCATGACCGGCACCTATCCCCACACGGGCGGACACCGCACGATGAGCTATCTTCTCCGCGAGGGAGAGGACAACCTTTATAATATTCTGAAAGACAGCGGCTATTACGTATGGACGAGCGGCCGGGGCGACTGCCTTGCCGGTCAGCAGACCAAATGGCTCAAACGCTGTACGAGTGAAATATACAACAAAGCCGGCGCCGATAAGATTCGGGACGAGGGCCGGGGCGACAAGAGCGACAAACGCTATCTGAGCTTTTACCGCGGCGAGGTGTTCACCGACAACGCCGACGGCTTCACGCACGATAACGATTGGCAGTGGACGGCAGGATGCGAGGCGCTGATCCGCCGCGCCGGAAAGGACGAGCCCATTTTCGCCTTCTTGGGGCTGAACGCGCCCCATCCGCCCTACCACGCCGAAAAGCGGTTTTTGAATAAGATCGACGAAAGTCTTATCCCGCCGCCCGTGCCGCCGTCAACGCCGGAAAACAAAAAGCCGTCCATGCAGTACGCGCTGTGTGACGCGCTCGGCATCGGCGACTGGGACGCGGACAATATACGGAAGCTCCGGAAAACGTATCTTGCGCAGTGCGCGCGCATCGACGAGCTGACGGGCAGGGTGATCCGGGCGCTCAAGGACGCCGGACGCTACGACAACGCGGCGATCTTCTTTTTCTCCGATCACGGTGATTTCACCGCCGACTACGGCATCCCGGAAAAGGCGCAGAATCTTTTCCCGGATTGTCTTGTCAACGTGCCTCTGATCGTCAAGCTCCCGAAGGGGATGGCGTGCGATCCCGGTGTGAACGGCAATCCCGTGGAGCTCGTGGATTTCTTCGCCACCGTGCTCGATATCACCGGCGCGAAAAGCGGACACACCCATTTCGGCCGTTCGCTGAAAGCCACCATCGCCGACAAAAGCGTGCCCGTGCGGGAATTCGTGTGCAGCGAGGGCGGCCGTCTGAAGGAGGAACGCCACTGCACCGAGGAGGTCGAAAACTATTTCGGCATCGTCGCGGACGAATACGCGCCGCGGATCCACATCCAGCAAAGGGACGGCGCGGAGCATACCAAGGCGGTCATGCTGCGCACGAAAGAATATAAATACGTGCTGCGGCTTTACGAAACGGACGAATTCTACGTTCTCGCCGAAGGGGAGGAGCAGAACCGCATCGACGATCCCGCGTATAAGGACGTTATCGCCGAACTGCGCTCAAAGCTGCTCGAATGGCTGTTTGCCACGAGCGACACCGTCCCGTTCGATAAGGATTCCCGTATGCCGGACGATTTCTTCCTGGAAACGATCAACGCCGCGCTTCATTTCCGGATATCCCCGCTCATCAAGGGCGCGATGAAGCTGACCGGGAACGATTTCCGGAGCCTTGCCGAAAAAGGCATGAAGCTGCTGAAGATCGACACGAACAAATATTATCAAAAGTGAACGCAAAAAGGGACGGTAAAACGCGACTGTTTTTACAGTCCCGTTTGCTTGTAAGAAGCCATGTGAAGGAGGAGGGGGAAAACAACGGATGAAAACGATCCTGAAATATCTGCGCCCGTATCTCGGGCGGATGGGCTTCGGCTTTCTGATCAAGACCTCGGGCACGGTCTCCGAGCTGATGCTCCCGTATATCCTCAGCTATATCCTGAAAGACGTCATCACCCACTCGATGGGCGACATCATTTTCTGGGGCTGCATGATGATCCTCTTTTCGGGACTTGCGTGCGTGCTCAACATCATAGCGAACCGCATGGCGGCGAAGGTGTCGAAAAACTTTGCCGAGGAGATGCGGCGCGACCTTTTTCTGAAAACGCTGCGGCTGTCGGCGGCGCAGACCGACCGTTTCACGATCCCGTCGCTCGAATCGCGCATCACGACGGATACGTATAACGTCCACGGCTTCGTCAACATGGCGCAGCGGCTCGGCGTACGCGCGCCGATTTTGCTGATCGGCGGCATCGCGATCACGCTCTTTATGGACTGGCGTTTAGCGCTCGTGATGATCGCGCTCATCCCGCTTATATGCGGCGTGATCGGCTTTATCCGGATGAAGGGTATCCCTCTCTACACGAAGGTGCAGAGATCGACAGACGGGATGATCTCCGTCGTGCGCGAGGATACGCAGGGCATCCGCGTCATCAAGGCGCTTTCCAAGACCGATTACGAGCATCGCCGTTACGACGCCGTCAACCGTGCGCTCGTGGCGGATGAGCTGCACGCGGGGCGGGTGATGAGCAGCATCAATCCGCTCATGAACGTTTTTATGAATCTCGGCAGCATCGCCGTCATCGCACTCGGCGGCGTCTACGTCGCGCGGGATGTTTCCTCGCCCGAAACGATCATTGCATTCATGCAGTATTTCACGCAGATCTCGATGGCGATGATGTCGGTGACGAGAATCTTCGTGATGTACACAAAATGTGCCGCGTCCGCCAACCGGATCGCGGAGGTACTGACGGCGGAGGAGGATCTTCCCGTATTCCCGAAGGAAAGCTTCCCCGATATCGAAACCGACGCACATATCCGTTTCGATCACGTGACGTTTTCCTATAACGGCAAGCGGAATGATCTCGACGACGTGAGCTTTTCCGCACGGCGTGGGGAGCGCGTCGGCATCATCGGCGCGACGGGCTCGGGCAAGTCCACCATCGTAAAGCTGCTGCTCCGTTTTTATGATACGACGTCGGGCAGCATCACGATCGGCGGGGAGGATATCCGCACGATCGGAAAAGAGCGCCTTTACGCCATGTTCGGCTCGGCGCTTCAGCACGATTTTCTCTATGCCGACACGATCGGTGAGAATATCCGCTTCGGGCGGGATATCCCGGAGGAGGACGTGCGCCGTGCCGCACGCATCGCGCAGGCGGACGGCTTCATCACCGATTTTGCCGAAGGCTACGATCACGAGCTATCGCCCCACGGAACGAACATTTCCGGCGGGCAGAAGCAGCGCGTGCTCATTTCCCGCGCTCTTGCGGCTCGTCCCGAGATCCTCATCCTCGACGACAGCAGTTCGGCGCTCGACTATAAGACCGACGCTTCTCTGCGGCAGGCGCTTGCTGAGGAACTACGCGATACGACCGTGATCACCGTCGCGCAGCGCGTCAGCTCGATCAAGGACTGCGATCTCATCCTCGTGATGGACGGCGGTAAAATTATCGGTATGGGCAGGCACGACGAGCTGACGGAGACCTGTACCCAGTACCGTGAGATCGGAGAATCGCAGATGGGAGGTGCTTTCGTTGAGTAAACCGGAAAAAAAAGAAAAACTCGACCGCAAAACGGCCGGCGGCGTATTCCTCCGGCTGTGCGGCTACGTTGCGAAGTACTGGTACATCTTCCTTCCCGCCGTCGTTTTCACATTGCTTTCCAATCAGCTTGCCCTGATGGGACCGAAATATCCGGCCGACGCCATCGACGCGCTCGCAGCGGC
>JAZLHN010000167.1:0-8776 GCA_045616815.1 Acutalibacteraceae bacterium | reverse complement strand
GATCTCCGGGGTTTTGAATGTACTTTTTTGTCCGCTTTTCTGGGACGTGCATCCAAAATACTAAAATCGGTGTGTCCATTTTTATGGGTACAGTTTATTCCTTATCTCAACTCTCAACTTTCAACTCTCAACTCTTTTTTTGTTTGAAGCGCTGTGCGCTTCAAACAAAAATTTATCGCTCCGTTTCGTGAAGTTCCATTTTCGTTTTTTTATTGATATAAAACGTCACGGCGGGCTGTTTTACCTTTCGTTTGTCCTCGCCGTATATTTTTTCGCACACGAGTGCCGAAAACACCCCGACACGCGGAAGCAAAACGGGAAGAGGCAGGAGCAAAAGACAGGCAAGACGTTTCGGAAGCGTAGACAAACGGCAGACGGCAAGAGCAATGAGCTTTCCCGCCGTTTTTTCCTCGGCGGAGGAAAGCGCCTCCTTAGGCGGCAGCCGCGGATTCAGGTACATGAGATACACGCCCTCGTCCCAGCAGCGGCACCGCACATACGTGCAGACGAGCGACGCGAGCAAAGAAACGAGCAGCAGCAAAAAACAAAGGAATACGGTTATTTTCCGCGCACCGTAAATCTTCAGCCAAACTGCAACAACAAAACATTCAGCCCAGAACGGCGCCGTAAATTTCAGAAATACTCCCGCTTTCTTTACGGTTTCCCTCACCCGGTAATTTATATACCGAACGCCGGACGAAAAAGACAAAAAGCCGCCGGGGCGCGCCTGATTTTTGTCGGCGGTATAGTAAAAACGCGCGCGGAGAGTAAAGCGGAGAGAGGCGGCGCACACCGCGAGGAACGCCGCTAAAGCGAAGCATATCCCCGCAAAAACACCATCCGGAACGGGCGGTACTTTACTTCCCGCCAAAGAGAAAACGCCGTCAAGGACGTTTTCCGCACAGTAAACGGCGCACAGAAGCCCTGTCATAAAAAACATCGCCGACGAAACCGCAACGACGAAAAAAGCGAGACAACAAAGGAGGCACCTGCATCGGATTCCCTTTATCAATCCCGCGCTTTTCAGTTTCAATTCGTACATTTTTATCACCGGGCTTATTTTGCCCGGTTTTTTGTATTTTAACAGCAATCCCACGTATAAAGCACGTGAGAAAAATCAAGTTTTTCCAGATCCTCGGATGAGATGAAGAAATTCGCGATGCCGCAGTCGCCCCACATGATGCCGCCCGCGGAATCGACCTGCAGCAAAAGAGCGTCGAAATAAAACGGCTCTTCGCCCCTGTACGCTCTCGGATCGCCCTGCGTGAACTGCGGATAACCGAACAGCTTGTGTCCCCACCCGTCGAGCGTTTTCGTCAGGTATTCATATTCCGCGTCGTTGAGGGTCTTCCAGACGCTTTCCTCCACGAGTTCTTCGCCGTACAGCTCTTTCAGCGCGTTTCCGACGACCGCGTCGAAGGTGCAGGCGGACTCGCTGATGTACTCTGTCACGTGCTCGAAGAAGATCTTTTCCTGCGTTTCGAGCGGCAGATATTCGTCGCCGTTCGCGGGGCCGTCCATCGTAGCCTTGATGCCGAGCGCCTTCACACTCTCCTCGGTCACAGCGGGATCTACGGAGTCATGATACACAATGCGGAAGCCGCTGTTATCGTCCAATTCGTCAAAATTCGCGCCGCAAAGCTCGTCGGAGCCGACGAAAAACTGCAGCAGCCCGTGGTCGGGCAAACGGGAGTCGTTCACCTCGGACAGATCGAGCTGTGCCAACAGATACAGAGGCTTTCCTTTGTCGTCCGCGGGATAATCCATGCCCGCCGGCCAGTAGGGATAGCCGCCGAATTTACTCTCGGCAATGCCGAGCTTCTCCCGCTGTTCGGAGGTGATCTTCACCGCTTCGCACTTCGTATGCTCGCGGATATACGCAAGGATGCGGTCGAATTTTTCCGTATCGAGATCACGGAAATCTCTTTCCTTCTGTTCTTTCCGTTCCTTTTCCCTCGCAAGACGCGCTTTTTTCTGTTTCCCGAGCTTGATGCACTCGACCGCAATGACCGCTCCGACGACGAGAAGGATAATACCGGCGATGCACCAAAGAACGGAAAAAGAGCCTGCATCGTCCTCATCGGCACTCACGATCAGACCGATCGAAGAACCCAGTCCGCCGAGGATCGCCCAAAGCAGACTCGACGGCTCGTCCTTTTTGTTTTTCTTTTTATTTTTCATAAAAGTTACTCTGCATTCCGATCGAGTGACCATTTCGTGCACATCAGCGACGGAAAATCATCCTCTCCCGCGTGCTGATAATAAACGGTGAACAGCTCGCCGTTATCGAGCTCCACGGTAGCCGGATAACCGAGATCGTCGTTCGGCGCGTGACTTATATACCGCTCTTCGCCGAAGGTCATGCCGTTATCCTCGCTTACCCGCACGCACTCTCCGCACGGCTCGCTTCTGTGCCCGTAGGTACAGATGATCCTGCCCGAGGAATGCAGGAGAAGATGAGGCGGCGAGCCCGCCCAGCGGGTGTGTACGGGCTTCGTCCACGTTCTGCCGCCATCGGCGGAATAGGTAAGCGCCACGGAAAGACCATTATCCTCCAGACGGAGCGCGGCGAGGATACTGCCGTCCGGCAGACAGACCGCGTGTGCCTCGTGTACGTTATGCGCATCGTAGCCGTCCGGAAAATCAATGCTTCCGAGCACCTCCCAGGTTTTGCCGAGGTCGTCGCTCTTCATCGCGTAAAACGCGCCCTCTTCAAGATAGGTGCCGGAGTGGAATTCTTTGCCAACATACAGCATACCGCCGTCGAGGCAAGCAGCAACACCGTGCGGCGCGGTGAGCGGGACCTTTATTTTTTCGCCCCACGTTTTGCCGTAATCGGTCGAAATACGCATGAACGAGCCGCATTCCGCCTCATGGGCAAGAGCGTAACGCGCCATACCCTCGGCGATCGGCGCTTTGTCGCCCGTGCAGCGCTTCATAAAGTCCTCCGGTGCGGCGTAGAAGGACGCCGGATGGGAAAACCACGTAAGCGCCAAAACACCGTTCCCGAGATAGGTCAGTCCCGTGTCGCGGTCGTCCATCACCGTGTCGTTGATGATGATCGGTCCCGTAAAACTCTCGCCGTTATCGTCGGAAATGAACATCCAGCTCTGTCCGAACGGGCAGATATGCTCTAAACGATGCCCGGAGCAGGCAACGTATAAAACGCCGTTCTCATCCTTCGTGACCGACGGCCAGCCTATGTAATTGAACGGAGATTCCGATACTCTGTATATGATCTTTTCAGTCATTGCCGTTCACCCTTTCGCATACGCCCGGATAATCCGCAACATAGTCTTTGGAACGCACCATGAAGGTCTTCACGTTCCACGGATCTTTTTCCTCGATATCGAATACTCTGCCGCCGCGCAGGTCGTCGGCGCAATAGCCGTCGTAGTTGAGTCCCGCGTCGTTGCACAGCTTGATGCCGAGGAACGAGCCCGTAAAATCGTTGATATGGTCGTGCCCGCAGCACACCGTTTTGATATCGCCCCGGTCGAGCATCGCATTGAGGAGCCCCGAATTGATCGGAGAGCACCCGACGCCCTCTCTTCTCGTTCCCTCGTAATAGGACTCCGCCGTGTTTTTGTAGGTGATTACGTATTCCGGCAGAGCGATATGCATCGTCATAAGCCCCGGGATCTTGTGTCCCGCATGCTTTTCCAGCTCGACGGACGACTGCCAGTACCACATGAGCTGATCGAAATTGAAGGTGTCGTAGCCGCCGCCCCAGTCGTGCAGGCAGGTGGGATACACGCACTGTTTATCCCATTTGTTCGCGGGGTCGCCCAATTTGAATTCGCGCATGAAGTCGCCCATGGAGTCGTGCGAATCGAGCGCCCACACGTTATACACGATATCGTCGCTGAATTCCGAGCGGATCGGCAATACGAAATTGCCCATACCGTGGATCTCTTCGGGGCCTCTCTTAGCAAGGTCAAAAGCGAACTCTTCATAGACCTCCTGCTGGGAAAAATCGCAGTGCCCCACACAATCGTTGTCGTGATTACCGAAAACGTGCGCCCACGGGATATTTCTTTCCTCGATCACGCCGAACACAGGTCTTACAAACGCGCGCATCTGTTCCGGCGAGTCCATCGCATCCCGCCACACCATGTCGCCGAGCACCATGACGAGATCGGGCTTTACGTTGTCGAGGATGGCGGCCAGGTCGCGCAGGATGCGCTTGTCGAAATTCACCACGCCGTGCAGATCGGAAATACAGAGGATACGGAACTTTCCGTTTTTGAATTTCAAAGGTAGTTTTGTATATAAATTTTCTTCCAGATAAGACATTCTTTTCTTCCTTTCACATAAACTTGCTTTTATTATAGTAAAGCGCCGGAAAAAAGGCAAGGAAAAAACGAAACACGCTTTCATCGGTACGGATTGACTAATCAAAAAAAATATTATATTATATTAATTAACAATAAATAGGAGTATGTTTGCATGAAAAAGATCCCTGTATTTTTCCTTATTCTTACGTTCCTTTTTGCTTTTGCCGCCTGCAAGGATGACACTGCCGTCACCGACGCGACCGAAACGACCGAAACGACGACTCTCGCGCCGATAAGTGACATACCGTCCGAAGCGACCGAAACGACGATGACGGAGCCGGTCGTAACGGAGCTCCCCACGGCGGAAACCACGGCTCCCGCCGTAAGCGAAGCCGTTTCCGAAACGACGACCGCCGCACCCGTCACCGAAGCAGCGACGACCGCCGCACCCACTACCGAAGCACCTGTCACAGAAGCTCCGCAGGCAGATACTTCGAAGGAAGGAATCCTCAAAACCCTCTCCGACGCGGTGAACAAAACCAAAGCCTACACCGATAATATAACCGTAAGTCACACCGAAAGCTTCAATATCGTGGAACCCGTGGTAAAGCTCGACAGCGCCGAAATGCTCGGCACGCTCGCTACGCGCGCCGTCAACTTTGTAAAAGACCTCGTGCTGAAACCGAGCTCGGAAACCTACAGCTTCTCCGGCGGCAAGGCGACGACCTCCGAGGGAGAAACGACCCAGCTCCTTCTTCCGAAGGATAAAGCGTTCGCTCTCACGCCCGACGCGGTCGCGAATGCGGAGCTCACCGAAGAAAACGGCATGAAGCACGTAAAGCTCACGCTCACTCCCGAAGAAACGCATTCGCTTGCCGAAGTACCCGTGAACCACGCGAATTCCATCGGTTATCTCGATCTGGACGGCTCGTTCAAGATCATTCAGATCGACGAGATCGACATAAAATATCCCGGCTCGGTGATCGACGCCGTGATCCGCGCCGACGGTTACGTTGACTCCGTGACCTACACGATCAATCTCGAAGCGTTCTCCAAAGCGCACGGCATGGGCATTTCCGGCTCCGCCACCTTCTCCGGATCGCAGAGCGAGATATGGAAGATCAATTGGTAGGCGCTTTCATTTTCAGATATCAGTTTTACGTTTTGAAAGGTCAGTTCTATGGATATTCAGAAACAACTCTGCGCGGAGTTTCCCGTCACTCCCGCCCACATGGCAAACGTGATTGCTCTCATTGACGACGGGAACACCATCCCCTTTATCGCTCGTTACCGCAAGGAAATGACGGGCGCGATCGACGATCAGGTATTGAGAGACGTAGCCGACCGTCTTACCTATTTAAGAAATCTCGAAAAGAAAAAAGAAGACTACGCCGCCTCCATCACCGAGCAAGGCAAGATGACCGATGAGATCGCCGCCGGCATCAGCGCCGCTCAGACGCTCGCCGAGCTTGAGGACATATACCGTCCTTTCAAGCAGAAAAGGCGCACGAGAGCGACCATCGCGAAAGAAAAGGGGCTTGAGCCTCTCGCCCTCGCCATTTTAGAGCAGGACAAAAACAGCCCCTCCCCCGAGGAGCTTGCCAAAAACTACGTGGATGAAGGAAAGGGCGTAGAGGATATTGCCGCCGCTCTGCAGGGAGCAAACGACATCATCGCCGAGATCATGTCCGATTCGCCGCAGATACGGCAGGAGCTCAAAGAGCTCATCTACCGCAAGGGCCTCATCGTTTCGACGAAGAAAAAAGATGAAGACTCCGTCTATTCCATGTATTACGACTATTCGGAAGCCGTTGCGAAGATCCCGAGCCACCGCATCTTGGCGATCAACCGCGGCGAAAAAGAGGAATTTCTCAAAGCGGGCATCCAGATCGAGGATTTTCAGGCGATCTCGGTCTTTTTCCGCAACTTCGTAAAGAACGGCAGCGCCTGTACCGATTTCGTGAAAGAGGCCGCCGCCGACAGCTATAAACGCCTTGTTTTCCCCTCGGTGGAAAATGAAGTCCGGGGCGATCTTACCGACAAGGCAAACGAGCAGGCGATCAAAATGTTCGGCACGAACTTAAAGCCTCTGCTTATGCAGCCGCCCGTCAAGGGCAAGCGCGTTCTGGCCGTTGACCCGGCTTACAGAACGGGCTGCAAGATCGCCGTCGTGGATGAAAACGGAAAGGTGCTCTCCACCGGCGTCATCTACCCCACCCCTCCGCAGAACAAGACCGCGGAAGCAGCGGCGACCGTAAAAAACCTTATCCGCAAATACGGGGTCAATTGCATCTCCATCGGCAACGGTACGGCGTCCAAGGAAAGTGAGATCTTCGTGGCCGACACCATCCGTGATTTCGGCGGCACAGTGACCTATATGGTAGTCAACGAGGCGGGTGCCTCCGTTTACTCGGCCTCCAAGCTCGGCGCAGCGGAATTCCCCGAATTCGACGTTTCTCTCCGCTCGGCGGTATCCATCGCCAGACGTTTGCAGGATCCGCTCTCGGAGCTTGTGAAGATCGACCCGAAGAGCATCGGCGTAGGGCAGTATCAGCACGACGTGCCGGAAGCAAGACTGGAAGAATCCCTCTCCGGCGTGGTCGAGGACTGCGTAAACTCCGTGGGTGTGGATATCAACACCGCCTCCCCCTCCCTGCTTAAATACGTGGCGGGCATCACTGCCGCCACCTCCAAAAATATCGTTGCCTACCGTGAGGAAAACGGCGCGTTTTCTTCCCGTTCGGAAATAAAAAAAGTCAAGGGCTTAGGTCCCAAGGCCTATGAACAGTGCGCGGGCTTCCTGCGTATTCCCGGTGGCAAAGAGCCGCTCGACAACACGGGCGTCCATCCGGAATCCTACACGGCGGCGAAGCAGCTTCTGAAGCTCGTTAAGGGCGACGATAAGCCCGATCTCAAGGCCGGCATCCCCGATCTCGACAAAGCCGTAGCCGCTTACGGCGCTCAAAAAGCCGCCGAAGAATGCGGCATCGGCGTGCCCACGCTCAACGATATCGTGGCGGAGCTCATGAAACCGGGCAGAGATATCAGAGACGCACTTCCGCAGCCGATGCTCCGCACCGACGTGCTCTCCATGGAAGACCTCAAACCCGGAATGGAACTGAAAGGCACCGTAAGAAACGTTATCGACTTCGGCGTATTCGTCGACATCGGCGTACATCAGGACGGACTCGTGCATATTTCGCAGATCACCGACCGCTATATCAAGCATCCCTCGGAGGTGCTGAAGGTGGGCGAGATCGTCAAGGTGAAGGTGCTCGAAGTCAACACGGCGAAAAAGCGCATATCACTCACTATGAAGGGAGTTTGAGAAAATATGGCATTCCTCGGAAAAATCATCAAAGCGGGCACGGCGCTCGGCGCGGCGGGCCTCGGCATCGGTGCTCTTGTTTACGAGGGCGCACTGAACACCGGACTGGCGAAAAAATTCGGCGAGCTTTTCTCCAAGGGCGATACCGAAAGAGCCAATCAGAAAGATTGCCCCTATGCGGAAGGCATGGACGAATGGTTTGAAGCGCACAAGGGCGAAGACAAAGTGATCTCCTGCGAAGGCGCGGGCACGGCGCACGCCTACGTGATCCTCAATGAAACGCCGTCAAACAAATGGGCGGTGCTCAATCACGGCTATACCTCCGATCCTTCCGGCACCGCCGCCTACGCGAGAGAATACTACAACATGGGCTACAACTGCGTTTGCCCGTCCATGCGCGGCTTCGGCTGTGACGATAACAGCTACTGCTCCATGGGCTACTACGATAAATTCATCTGCCTTGCATGGGTGAATTACGTTGCACTGAACTATCCCGACGCCGAAATCGTCATCCACGGGTATTCGATGGGCGCGGCGACCGCCATGCTCACCATCGGCGAAGAGGGCCTTCCCGCCAACGTAAAATGCTGCGTAGCGGACTGTGGCTATACGAACTGCTACGAGCAGTACACCTTCGTATTGAAGCACAACGCCTCCCTGCCCGCCTTCCCCGTACTCGATCTTGCCAATACGGTATCTAAACTTCGCGGCAACTTCGATTTTAAGGAGTCCTCCCCCATTGACGCCGTAAAACGCACCAAAACGCCCGTTCTGTTCATTCACGGCGACAAGGACGATTTCGTTCCCTACTTCATGATGGATAAGCTTTACGACGCCTGCGCCTCCGAAAAGGAGAAGCTGACGATCGAGGGCGCCGTTCATGCTTCCTCCGTATTCGTCGATCCGGAGCTTTACTGGAAGACGGTAAGGAATTTTATCGCGAAATACATGTGATCCCGGATCTCAGGATGCATAAAATTAAGCCACGCTGAAAAGTGTGGCTTTTTTGTATGTCAAAACGATAAGTTGCAGTTTAGCGGCTTCGCCGCTACACTGCCGAGAGTTGAAAGTTGAGAGTTGAAAGTTGAGATGTGGACGGGCTTCGCCCGTACCCGTTTATATAAAAGCAGGTACAAACGGGAGCAACTATAACAATATATCGTTCTTAATG
>JAZLHN010000166.1:0-4551 GCA_045616815.1 Acutalibacteraceae bacterium | reverse complement strand
GATGAGAGCGGCAGCGGCAGCGCCGTTCTTGGAGCCGTCGGTAAGGGTGTCAAGGTAATCCTTGGCAGCGGCCTTAACAGCTTCGGGAGCTTCTTCCTTTGCGGCAATCGCTTCCACCTTGGCGATGAGAGCGTTTCTGATAGCGTTCTGACCGAGCATCATGCCGAAGCCGTGTTCTGCGTTGTCTTCGAACAGGGAGTTCGCCCAGGCGGGACCGTGACCGGCCTTGTTGGTGGTGTAGGGAGAGGTAGCAGCGGGGCCGCCCCAGATGGAGGAGCATCCGGTCGCGTTGGAGATATACATTCTGTCGCCGAAGAGCTGGGTGATGAGACGAGCGTAAGCGGTCTCGGCGCAGCCTGCGCAGGAACCGGAGAACTCAAGGAGAGGCTGTTTGTACTGGCTGGAGATCACGGTAGCGTCGGTAGCAACTTCCGCTTTTTCGGTGACCTTGGCTACGCAGTAATCAAACGCCGCCTGCTGTTCGTCCTGAGACTCACGGGATACCATCTTGAGGGAGTTGGTGGGACATACGCCTACGCATACGCCGCATCCCATACAATCAAGGGGAGATACCGCGAGGGTGTATTTATAGTTGGTCTTGATAACGGGCTTGGGAGATACCTTGAGGCACTCGGGAGCAGCCGCGGCTTCTTCGTCGGTGAGAGCGAAGGGACGGATGGTAGCGTGCGGGCATACGAAAGCGCACTTGTTGCACTTTGCGCAGGTCTCGGCGTTCCATTCGGGAACCATAACGGCTACGCCTCTCTTTTCGTAAGCGGAAGCGCCCTGCTCGAAGGTACCGTCGGCATGGTCTACGAATACGGATACGGGAAGGGTATCGCCGTCCATGTGTCCTACGGGCTTCATGATCTCGTCAACCATCTTAACGAGCTTGGCGGGACCTTCGCTCTTTGCTTCGGCAGCGCCGTCAACGGCGTTCGCCCAGTCGGCGGGAACGTCGATCTTCTTGTAAGCGGAAGCGCCGAGGTCGATGGCCTTTTCGTTCATCTCAACGATCTCTTTGCCCTTCTTCATGAACTTCTGAGCCTTTTCCTTCATGTAGGCGATGGCGTCCTCGGGAGGAAGTACCTTCGCAAGGGAGAAGAAAGCGGACTGAAGAACGGTGTTCGTTCTCTTGCCGAGGCCGATGGAAGCGGCGATGTCGATAGCGTTTACGGTGTAGAGCTGGATGTTGTTGTTGGCAATGTATCTCTTAGCTTCCGCGTTGAGCTTTTCGGCGAGTTCCGCCTCGTCCCACTGGCAGTTGATAAGGAATACGCCGCCGGGCTTCACGTCGTTTACCATTCTGTAGCCCTTCTCAACGTAGGAGGGGTTGTGGCAGGCAACGAAGTCGGCCTTGTTGATATAGTAAGGAGACTTGATGGCCTTATCACCGAAACGAAGGTGGGAAATGGTGATACCGCCGGTCTTCTTGGAGTCGTACTGGAAATAAGCCTGTACGAACTTATCGGTATGGTCGCCGATGATCTTGATGGAGTCTTTGTTCGCGCCAACGGTACCGTCGCCGCCGAGACCCCAGAACTTGCATTCGATGGTGCCTTCGGCTGCCGTGTTGGGAGCGGGCTTCTCATCGAGGGAAAGGTGGGTAACGTCGTCGTTGATGCCGAGGGTGAACTGAGCCTTGGGAGCGTCGTTGGCAAGCTCTTCATATACTGCGAATACGCTTGCGGGAGGCGTGTCCTTGGAACCGAGGCCGTATCTGCCGCCGATAACGGCAGCCTGAACGCCCTTGGAGGCGAGAGCCGCGACAACGTCAAGATAAAGAGGTTCGCCGAGGGAGCCGGGCTCCTTGGTCCTGTCGAGAACGGCGATCTTCTTGGCGGTAGCGGGGATGGCTTCTACGAGCTTTTCAGCGGAGAAGGGTCTGTAAAGACGAACCTTGACAAGACCTACCTTTTCGCCCTGAGCGGTAAGATAGTCGATAACTTCCTCTGCAACGTCGCAGATAGAGCCCATCGCTACGATGACTCTTTCGGCGTCGGGAGCGCCGTAATAGTTGAAGAGTTTGTAGTTCGTGCCGAGCTTGGCGTTTACTTTGTCCATGTATTCTTCCACGATAGCGGGCAGAGCATTGTAATACTCGTTGCAGGCTTCTCTGTGCTGGAAGAAGATATCGCCGTTTTCATGAGAGCCGCGCATTACGGGGCGCTCGGGATTGAGAGCTCTCTTGCGGAAAGCGTCTACGGCGTCCATGTCGACCATTTCCTTGAGGTCGGCATAGTCCCATATTTCGATCTTCTGGATCTCGTGAGAGGTACGGAAACCGTCGAAGAAGTTGATGAAGGGAACTCTGCCCTTGATAGCCGCGAGGTGAGCTACCGCGCCGAGGTCCATAACTTCCTGGGGATTCGTTTCGGCGAGCATCGCGAAACCGGTCTGACGGCACGCATAAACGTCGGAATGATCGCCGAAGATGTTCAGAGCGTGAGAAGCAACGCATCTGGCGGAAACGTGGAATACGCAGGGGAGAAGCTCGCCCGCGATCTTGTACATGTTGGGGATCATGAGAAGAAGGCCCTGAGAAGCGGTGTAGGTGGTGGTGAGAGCGCCCGCCGCAAGAGAACCGTGAACGGTGCCCGCCGCGCCTGCTTCGCTCTGCATTTCGGCTACCTTAACGGTGGTGCCGAAGATGTTCTTCTGTCCCTGTGCTGACCACTGGTCAACATAGTCTGCCATGGGCGACGAGGGGGTGATGGGGTATATGCCCGCTACTTCCGTAAAGGCATAGGAGACCCATGCGGCCGCGTTGTTGCCGTCCATGGTTTTTTTCTGTCTTGCCATGTGTATATCCTCCTAAATATAAAAATAAACGAATTGAGTGTTCTGCACACCAAACATCATTGTAACACTCGACAATATAAAAGTAAATATATATTTTTACGCGCACGGTAAAAAAATATTTGAAGAAAATAATATTTTTATTGATTTTAACAATAATTTCTGTAATAATATCGGCAGGCGCTTCGGATCGTTTCTTTTGTTTTCCGGACGGTTGTGAAAACGGAAAAATATAAGAAAAAACACTTTACATTCCCATTTCGTTATGTTATAATGCACTTTGTCCGGCTTCCCGGAACAGGGCTTACCGTCCGCGTATACCGCGGTATTCACCTTGCCCCTGCTCTGAGAGCATTGGATAATATTAAAATGAGGTGAAAAACATCATGACACAGGCTGAAAAGCAGGCAATTATGGCTGAATATGCCATCCACGAGGGCGACACGGGCTCACCCGAGGTTCAGATCGCTGTTCTCACCAAGAGAATCAACGACCTCAACGAGCATCTTAAGATACACAAGAAAGACCATCATTCCAGACGCGGTCTTCTTAAGATGGTAGGTCACAGAAGAAACCTCCTCGCTTATCTGCAGAAGAACGACATCGAAAGATATCGTGCTATCGTTGCTAAGCTCGGTCTTCGTAAGTAATATTGTGTCACGGGCGGCAAAGGCTTATGCTTTTGCCGCCTCAACCATGTAATTAAAGGATTTTTTTGCGGCAGATGTTGATGTAAAATGTACAATTCAGAGCCGATCAATACAGTTTACCGGTTGTGGATTGTACATTGACATACTCTTTGCCGCATGAAAGTTCCTTTGAAAAATAAAACAAAGGAGTACAAAAAATGTTTGAAGAATTCAGAAAATTTGAAACCACTCTTGCCGGACGTCCTCTCGTGGTAGAGACCGGCAAAATGGCGCAGCTTGCAGGCGGCAGCTGTCTTGTCCGCTACGGCGAGACCGAGATCCTCTGCACCGCCACCATGTCCGAAAAGCCCCGTGAGGGCGTAGACTTCTTCCCGATGTCCATCGATTTCGAGGAAAAGCTCTACTCCGTAGGCAAGATCCCCGGTTCCTTCCAGAGAAGAGAAGGCAAGGCAAGCGATAAGGCCGTGCTTTGCGCTCGTGTGATCGACCGCCCCATCCGTCCTCTTTTCCCCAAGGATATGAGAAACGACGTGGGCATCGTTGCCACCGTTATGTCCGTTGACCCCGATTGCCTCCCCGAGATCACCGCTATGATCGGTGTATCCGTGGCGCTTTCCATTTCTCCCATTCCGTGGGCGGGCCCCGTTTCCGGCGTTTCCGTAGGTCTTGTTGACGGTCAGTACGTCATCAACCCCACCGCCGAAGAGAGAGAAAAGTCCGAAATGGCCGTTACCGTTGCTTCCACCGACGAGCTCATCGCCATGATCGAAGCCGGCGCGAACGAGATCGACAACGAGACCATGTTCAACGGCATCATGTACGGTCACAGAGAAAACCAGAAGATCGTCAACTTCATCAAGGATATCCAGAAAGAGATCGGCAAGCCGAAGATCGACTTCCCGTCCAACGATCCCGCTCCCGAGATGTATGAAGCCGTTAAGGCGTTCGTGATCGACGATATCAAGGCCGCTCTCGACACCGACGACAAGCGCGTCAGAGACGAAAGACTCAGCCCCATCTACGCCGCCGCTCACGAGAAGTTCGACGAGATCTATCCCGACGATATCCTCAAGATCGACGACTGCATCTATAAGACCCAGAA
>JAZLHN010000165.1:0-5426 GCA_045616815.1 Acutalibacteraceae bacterium | reverse complement strand
CTGAAAAAGAAGCCGAGATCATGGAGATCTGATCCGATGAACCGCTCTGATTTTTCCGTGCTTCCCAAGCACGTGGGCGTGATCATGGACGGCAACGGACGCTGGGCAAAGCAGAGAGGTCTGGAACGCTCCAAAGGACATATCGAAGGCGCGAAGACCTTTCGGAAAATCGGCGAATACGCCGGTAATCTCGGCATAAAGCACATTTCGTTTTACGCTTTTTCCACCGAGAACTGGTCCCGTCCGCAGGCGGAGGTCGACGCCATCATGCAGCTCTTTTACGAATATCTCGAAGAGGCGCGCGAACGTCTGCAGGAGAATATCGAAAAGGGCATACGGCTTCGTTTTTTAGGCGACCGCACCGCGATCGCTCCCGAGCTTGCAGCCATGATGGATTATATCGAAGACGCAACGAAGGAAATGACGAAGGTGAACCTCAATATCGCCGTAAATTACGGCGGTCAGCAGGAGATCCTCGGCGCGGTAAAGGCGATCGCCGAAGAAGTTAAAAACGGCAGCCTGTCTCCCGACGATATCACCCTTTCCGACATTCAGTCGCGTTTATACACACACGAGCAGCCGCCCGTCGATCTGATGATCCGTCCGAGCGGCGAACAGAGACTTTCCAATTTCCTGTTGTGGCAGTCCGCCTACGCCGAATTCTGGTATTCGGACGTACTCTGGCCCGACTTTACGGAAGCGGACTTCGACGAGGCTCTCAAAGCCTACGAAAAAAGAAACCGTCGGTTCGGCGGGATATAACTTCAGTCAACAAAAGCGGATGCTGCTTGTATCCGCTTTTATGCCTGTTATAAACAAAAATAAAGTGAAGGTAAACATATGAAACAACGTCTTCTGACGGCGCTGGTAGGCGTTTCCGTCGCAATCGCATGGCTGTTCACCATCTACACTCCCGCGTTCGCGATCATTCTCGCGGTTTTCGCGATCATCGGAGAATATGAAATGCTCCGTGTGTTCGAGGTGAAGAACGTCCCGTTCAAGGTATTGTGCCTTATTATGACGGCGGGGATCATGATCTATCCCGATTACAGCGATAAGCTGCACATCCCGATGTTCCCGGCGGTAACGGCGGTCGTACTCGTATCGCTCATCATCATGGTGCTCGATTTTGAGAAGCTGCGTTTCGAGCAGGTCGTCTGTTCTCTCTTCGCCGGCGCGCTCATTCCCGCTTCCCTTTCCTGCGTGGTGCTTTTCCGCGACGTCTACAAGACCTTTCCGGGCATATTCATAAAGACCGACGGCATATTCTTTATACTGTTCGCGTTCTTCTGTTCGTGGGCGACCGACGGATGCGCTCTTTTCGCCGGTAAAGCCTTCGGTAAGCACAAGCTTGCCAAAAAGGTCAGTCCCAAGAAAACGGTCGAGGGGGCGATCGGCGGTCTCATCGGCAACTGTCTCTTCTGCATAGCGCTTTATTTCGTATTCCTGAAGAAATTCGATCTCTGCGAAAACATAAAGCTCTGGCAGGTCATCGTTTTCTCGCTGCTGCTGGGCATTATCAGCATTTTCGGCGATCTTGCCGCCTCCACCATCAAAAGACATCACGGCGTAAAGGATTTCGGCAATCTTCTGCCCGGCCACGGCGGCGTTATGGACAGATTTGACAGCTGCCTTTTCGTATTTCCCGCTCTTTACTCACTCATACTTATATTAAACGGATAAAAGGTACAGTTTATGGAAAAGAACATATCCGTTCTCGGTTCCACGGGCTCTATCGGCGTACAAAGCCTTGACGTCGCGAAAAAAGCGGGCTTCGGCGTTCTCGCGCTCTCCGCGAATTCCGACGTAAAAACGATAGAATCGCAGATCAGAGAATTCAAGCCGAAAATGGCGGCCTTGGCGGATGAAAACGCCGCAAAGGAATTGAAGATCCGGGTCGCCGATACCGACACCCTTATCCTCGGCGGAGAAAACGGCGTATGCGAATGCGCCGCCATAAACGGCGCGGACACCGTGATCGACGCCATCGTGGGATTGGCAGGGCTGAAGCCCGCTCTCACGGCGGTGAACGCAGGGAAGGACCTTGCTCTCGCGAACAAGGAAGCGCTTGTGGCGGGCGGTCATCTCGTGCTTGACGCGGTGAAGGAAAAGGGCGTGAAGCTCCTGCCCGTAGACAGCGAGCATTCCGCGATCTTCCAGTGCTTACAGGGAAAGCCGACCAATAAAGCACTGAAAAAAATCATTCTCACCGCTTCCGGCGGTCCGTTTTTCGGCAAAAAACGCGAAGAACTGGCGAACGTGAAAGCGTCGGACGCCTTAAAGCACCCGACGTGGCAGATGGGCGCGAAGATCACGATCGACTCCGCCTCCATGTTCAACAAAGGTCTCGAGCTCATCGAAGCGCATTTTCTTTTCGGCATGGCGCCCGAAGATATTGATATCCTTGTTCACCGGGAGAGCATCATCCATTCGCTGATCGAATACGACGACAATTCCGTGATCGCCCAGCTCGGCGTCTCCGATATGCGTATTCCCATCCAGTACGCGCTCACCTATCCCGAGCGCTACCCTTCGCCGGTAAAGGAATTGAGTCTGGCCGACGTGGCGGCGCTCACGTTCTACAAACCCGATTACGAGACGTTCGATTGTCTGAACATCTGCAAAGAGGCGATCGACAGGGGCGGACTCTTCCCTGCCGCGGTCAACTCCGCGAACGAAGAGGCGAACCGCTTGTTCCGTGAGGATAAGATCGGCTTCTTACAGCTCGGAGAACTCATCCGCACGGCGTTCACCATCACGCCCGATAAAAAAGATTTCACGCTCGACGACGTTTATGCGGTCGACACGCTCGCGCGGCAGGCGGTCATTCATTCCATTCGGGAATAAATTTATCATTTTGAACTTTTGCATTCAGCTTTTTACCGAGGTGTTTTTCTATTGAATATTCTTCTGGCGATCAATGTGGGCGCGATCTGGGGAAAGGCGTGGCCGATCCTCTTTGCCATCCTGTTTTTCGGCATCATCATCGGTCTGCATGAATTCGGACATTTTATCACGGCAAAAATATTCGGCGTCACGGTCAACGAATTTTCCATCGGTATGGGGCCCGTGCTTCTGAAAAAAGAAAAAAACGGCACGCAGTATTCGTGGCGTCTTCTTCCCATCGGAGGCTTCGTTTCTTTGGAGGGTGAAGACGAGGACTCCGAAGATCCGCACGCTTTCGGCAATCAGAAAGCATGGAAGCGCTTCATTGTCATCGCTGCGGGAGCAACGATCAATATCATACTCGGGCTTCTGCTGATATGCGTCATGCTCGGCGCCGACGGCAAGGTCGCCTCCAAAGAGGTGTACGCCGTTTCGGACTATATGCTTGAAACCGAAAGCGGCATCCGTGTAGGTGACAAGATCGAGAGCATCAACGGCATTTCCGTTTTCTCCGCGCGCGACCTTTACTACGGCCTCTACCGAGACAACGACGGCGTTTACGACATAACGCTCAAAAGAGACGGCGAAAAGATCAAACTCGAAGAACTGGAAGTCCGCTACAGTGCCGAACAGGGCTACTGCGATTTCATCGTGGGAGAAAAGGACGTAACGTTTTTGAATCTTCTGCCCGGCGCCGTGACAGAAACGGCGTCGATGACCAAGCTCGTCTTTCTCAGTCTCATCGATATGCTGAAAGGCAACTACGGCATGAAGGATATCTCCGGCGCGGTGGGAACGATCAATATCGTAGCCGATACCGCGAGCGACGCGATCACGAGCGCGGATTATTCGTCCCTCATCTTCATTCTCGCGTTCATCACCGTAAACATCGGCATCGTGAATCTTCTTCCCCTTCCCGCCCTCGACGGCGGCAGGCTCTTCTTCATTCTGATCGAAATGATCGCAAGAAAGCCCGTACCGAAGAAATTCGAAGCGATCGTTCACGCGGTGGGCTTCGCACTTCTGATGGCACTTATGGTGCTCATTACGTTCAACGATATCGTGAATATCGTGAAAGGATAAAGCGATGGCAAGCAAAAAACAGGTAAACGCAGGCGGCGTACTCATCGGCGGAGGAGCCCCCATTCCGGTGCAGTCGATGCTCAACACACCCGCCGACGACGTGCAGGCATGTGTGAAGCAGGCAAAAGAACTGGAAGCCGCGGGCTGCGAGATCATCCGCGCGACCGTTCCGGACATGGGCGCGGTGAAGACCGTTTACGCCTTGAAAGAAGCGGTAAAGGTGCCCATCGTCGCGGATATCCATTTCGATTATAAAATGGCGCTCGAGGCAGCCGCCGCGGGCGTTGACAAAATACGCATCAATCCCGGCAATATCGGCTCCGATGACAGAGTAAAAGCCGTTGCGGACGTGTGCAGGGAAAAAGGAATTCCGATACGGATCGGAGTCAATTCCGGTTCAGTGGAGAAAAACATCCTTGCGAAATACGGCGCTCCCACACCGGAAGCGCTCGTGGAAAGCGCGCTGTATCACGTAGGACTTTTACAGCGGCACGATTTCGACGATATCGTGATCTCGATAAAATCCTCCGACGTAAAAACGACGGTGGAAGCATACCGGCTGATGGCACGAAAAGCCGACTACCCTCTCCACGTAGGCGTGACGGAAGCCGGCACGGCGCGGATGGGACTCATCAAATCCTCCGCTGGCATCGGCTCACTTCTGCTCGACGGTATCGGCGATACGATAAGAGTTTCTCTGACCGCGCCTCCCGTGCAGGAGGTATACGCGGGCTTTGATATTCTCAAAGCCGCGGGCGTAAGAAAAACGGGCGTAAATCTCGTTTCCTGCCCCACCTGCGGCAGAACGAAGATCGACCTTATCGGGCTCGCCTCCCGCGTGGAGGACGCCTTAAGGACCTGCGATAAAAACATCACGGTCGCCGTCATGGGATGCATCGTGAACGGCCCCGGCGAAGCGAAGGAAGCCGATATCGGCATCGCCGGCGGCGACGGAGTCGGACTCATATTCCGCAAGGGCGAGATCCTCAGGAAAGTCAAAGAGGAAGAACTCTTCGACGAGCTGATGAAAGAAATAGAAAAAATCTGATACGAAAAAGAGACACGCTGAAAAATTTTCGGCGTGTTTTTTTGTTCTGCGCAAAAGATAGAGTATATCGCTTTTTCGAGGAAGAAAAACCGAATGAAAAATGGCAGTTTAGCAGTGAAGCTTCATTGTTTGCACGTTGGGGCCGCCACCCGGCGTGCCCGCATGGGAGCGTGCGGAGCACAAACGAAACAAAATATCTTTTGCAGCGATAGAAAGTCTGTAAACCGTGGAATTACAACGGAAATAAGCAATCAGTTATTTGTTTCTTCTGTTGCCCTCCGGGCGTTCCTTTGCGGGCACGCCGGGGTGAGGCGGTACTGAATGACAGTCCGGTGGACTGTCAGAGCCGCCGAACCGACCGAGCAGGGCTGTGCCCGTGGCGAGACCGCGGCCCCTACGCGGTGACTTG
>JAZLHN010000164.1:0-3989 GCA_045616815.1 Acutalibacteraceae bacterium | reverse complement strand
CTTATCTCAACTCTCAACTTTCAACTCTCAACTCTTTTTTTGTTTGAAGCGCTGTGCGCTTCAAACAAAAATTTGTCGCTCAGTGACTCACTACGTTTTCTCTGCCGATGCAAAGACCGATGAGGGTCTTGATGATCTCCTGACAGTCGGCGAAGATGCCGTCGAAGATCTTCTGGTCGATATAATCGCTTTCATACAGGAGCTCGAGCCAGTAAGCCGCCGTGTTTGCGTGACTCAGGGCGCTTTTCATCTTACCGTAATAATCGTTCGAGCCCGGCGTGATGAGAGCCTCGCGCACGTTCGCGCCGATAGCGGTGCCGTTGGCGAGAAACTGCTGCGACATATAGGTGTCCTTTTTTTCGTTGTTGAGATATTTCGCGAGCTTGATCGTTTTCAGGGCGAAGCTTTTCGTCTTTGCCGCAATAATTCCGTTGTCCGCCATTTCGTTCGTTCCTTTCTCAATCGTCTTTTTCCGGGACGGTTTTGTCTAATATGCTCTTGTACGGCATGAGCATACCTTCGTTCATTTTGTTGCCCATTTTCGAGCGTATCTTATCGTTGGAGAGCGCCGCTCCCGCGAGATACATGAGCGCCGTCGTGCCCTTTTTCTTCTGCGGGAAGTCGTACAGCCCGTGCTCTTTATAGAATTTGTGATCTTCCTTCATCATGCCGCGCATGCCGTAGATGAGGTCGCGGAATATCTTTATGCCGCCTACACCTAAGAAATTCGCGGGGGTCGTGTAGCCGTTTTCGAGCGCCCAGGCGAGCTGCTTCGCCATATCGTCGATCTCTTTGTCGGAAGCGGTCTCATCCGAAGCCAGCCCCGCAAGGAAGTTGCCTCCCGCTTCGCTTCTGCCGCGGAGCACGAGACGAAGATTTTCTTCCTTCGAAAGCCCGCCGCTGATGAGATAGCCCACGGGCTTGCCCATCGTCACGGTGCGGTGGCCGTTGCAGAACTGGCGGTCGTCGTAGGTCTTGAACAGAGAGCCCATCGAATGATCTTTGACCGTGAACGCGTAAACGATCGCGTCGGAGGACTGGATGGTCTCGCGCAGGAAGGAATCGAAGCCGTCCTTATATACGCATTTTCCGCCGGTGGCGCAGTTCAGGCATCCGAGACAGCCGCCGGAAAACGGGATTTCCCGTAAATTTACGATCCTTACGGGATACGGGAGCACCGCCGAGAAACGGGAGATCATATTTTTTAATTGCGAATTGTCCTCTTCGCAGTCGGTGACGACCACGATATCCTTGCCTGCTTTCTTTTCACAAGCTGCGGGCACGGTGACTACGCAGGGCGCGGGAACCGCCGGTTTGCTTTCCCCTTCCTCAAACAGACCGTTTTCGGCGCAGAAAAGCAGATGTTTGAAAAATTGCTTTGCCTGCTCTTGCCCTTTTGCGTTCGTCAAGTCGTCCATGTCGGCGGAAAGGCCGTCAACGAAACGCAGCCCCATATCGTGGCAGTTTTCTTTTATGTAAGCGTGTGCGGTCACGTCGTAGAAATGCTTGGAGGTCGTGATCTGCGTCGCGATCTTTCCTTTTAGGTTTATATCGCTCTCTTTCAGGAGCTCGATAAAACGGTGAAGCTGCGCGGGGGCGAGAAAGGTGTACACCGGATAGGAAAAAAGAAGGATATCCGCTTTTTCGATGCTTTCCTTTACCTGTGAAAAGTCTTTTTCAAGGCTTTTGATGCGCCGCGCGGCGTTTACGATATCGTAGGTGTGCTCCGGAAAGAGCTTCTGAAGATAGAGCGTCGTCTGTAAGGTGACGCTGTACTGTCCCTTAGGGGAGCCGTTGATGACTGTGATATACATAGAAATACAACCTTTTTATATAAATCGTAGTTTTTTAATTCGAAGTTTTCTGCAGTAAAACCGCCGCGAATGCGAACGGAACGATATCGGAGAGATGCAATTTGTCGTTTTTTATTTCCGCCGTGCAGTTGAGCGTGTCGGCAAGTCTGTACGTTCCGTCGAGGGGAAGCACGGGATCGAATACCGTATCGACCGAGAAATTCCATACGCCGACCGCCGTTTCTTTGCCGTCGGTTTTCGTCATCACGTAAGCGTCGGGCGCGTCGGGAAGATACGCCGGGAGCTTTTCTCCGCCGAGCCATTCAGCGGCGTTTGCGAGCTGTTTCGCTCTCGGATACTGACGGAAGACGCTTTCGTTCGTGAAATACGCGTCGAACGCGAAGACGAGAAATCTTTCTCCGTCGGCGTTTTCATAGCGGAAGGAAGCGGGAATTTCGCCGTTTTCGGTTTCAAACGTGCTTTCGAGCTCCGCGCCGTCTTTCAGCGTGAGCTTTCTCACCCACGTGCCGCCGTCGAGCGGAACGGGTGTTTCGGGGAAGTTTTCGAGGTTTACCGTCACTTCTTCTCCGAAGCTTTCTATGCCGGTGTCGATGCCTTTATCCTGCAGGATCTTTGCCGCTGCGGCGTCGAGGATAAGTCCTTTTTTCAGAGCTTCCGCCGGTACGGCGTTCACGTCCTCGCCGAAGGCGGCGTTCGTTACGCCCTCTCCCTCAAAGGTGACGGGGATGCCGTTGGCGTTGAACGCCTTTGCACCCTTCGGAAAGCTGATATGCTCGATTTGCGACGTACCGGCGATGCGCTCGGGAACGTCGGTGTAAGCGTATTTATCGGGCTTGACGTACAGCCGGACGCCGGTAGTCTTCTTGTCTCCGAAGAGGACGGGAATTTTTTCATAAGCCGCTTTGTTGTGCTCGGAAGCGCGTATATAGCCGTTTTCGACGCCCGCGTTCATGGAGTAATCGAGCCCGTATTTCAGCATGCCGTGGGTGCATCCCGCCGCTCGTAAGGCGGTGTCGAGCCCTTCGAGATACGCCGCCGGGATGCGGTAGCGCGGACGCGGGTACACGTCGCCCTCGGAGAAAATTTCAATATCTTTATCTGCATTCTGCGAACATTCAAAGCGCTCGAAGTCGATGACGTCTCCCAAACGGTTGCCCCATGCTTTCATCGCCGCCCAGTAGGGGGCGCCGATCAGCCGGTAGAAGGGCTTCGTTTTCCCCGCCATGATCCGGGCGAGCCGGTCGGGCGTGGTGCCGTCGATATCCCACGAGGTGATGCAGGAGCAGAAGCCGAGCCGCACGGAGGGATTCGCGGAATCAACGTATTCGCGCATACGGCGGGCGAAGTATTCGAGCGAATAGCCGTTGACTTTCAGAAAAGCGTCGCGGTATTTGTTCCTGCCGCCCGCATAGAGCTTGTCTTTCAGTACGTCGGGGCTGACCTTTTCGCCGAGCTCCTTTTCGATGAGCGCTAAATGCTTATCGCATACGCAGCCGATGCCCATATCCTGAAAACCGAAGCGGTAATCGTCGTCGAACATGATAAGGTCGATGCCCGTTTTCGCGCATTCGGCAAGGAACGAGCCCTGCAATTTTATGTATTCCTCGTCCAACGGGCAAACAAGCGTTTTGCTCTCTTTGCCGTCGGGGGCGCGCATGTGCGTAAAACCGTCGGAATTGTCCAATTGGAACGTCCACATCCACGCGCCGACCTCGAAGCCCTCTTTTTTGAAAAACGCGCAGTTCGCCCGGAGCGCTTCCAGTTCTTTTTCTTTGAGAGGGGAGCGGCAGCAGCCGGTCTCCTGTGCGCAGAAAATTCTTTCGGCGCCGAGGCGCTTCGCCCCTTCGAGCAGTTTTTCCCTGCCCTGACGTTCTGCCTGCAGATTCATGATGGGTACGCCGATCTTATACACGCGTTTCACGCCTTTCCGACAAATATTTATTTTATTATACAGTATGCGAAAGAATAAAACAATAAGAAAAGAGGGAAGGATAAATTTTTGTTTGAACGCCGGAGGCGTTCAAACAAAAAAAGAGTTGAGGGTTAAAAGTTGAGAGTTGAGATCAGGAAATCGCGTGCGCGATTTGATTCTATCACTTGAAACTGTTCACTTGTTCAACAACATTAAGAACGATATATTGTTATAGTTGCTCCCGTTTGTACCTGCTTTTATAT
>JAZLHN010000163.1:0-9010 GCA_045616815.1 Acutalibacteraceae bacterium | reverse complement strand
CTTTTATATAAACGGGTACGGGCGAACCCCCTCCACATCTCAACTTTCAACTCTCAACTTTCAACTCTCGGCAGTTTAGCGGCGAAGCCGCTAAACTGCAATTTATCCCTCTGATAAAAAAATCGGAAACCGTTTCCGATTTCCGATTTTCGATCTTATTTGATGGCTTCGTTTTCAAGGTGGCGTTTTGCACGCATATCCTCGAGCTCCTTATACATCTTGATCTTGTTTTCACCCTCTACGTCGTAGAAGAATTTGAGGATGACGGCCTTGATCACGTTGGAGAGAGCGTAGCCGAAGACAAGCAGACCGAGCAGCCACATGCAGGTGGTGAGGAATTCCTCTTTCGAAAGGGAGCCCGCGCCGATGCGCTCCTGGATGACGTCGATGAGCTCACGGGTGGAGTCGTCGTTGGTGGGGTAGGAGATCCACGCGAGAATGAAGGGGATGAGCAGATCCTTCGCGTAGGTGATGCCGGAGTTGATCCAGCCGGGGATGATGCCCTGTACGGCCTCGAGACGTTCGCCCGTCTGCCATTCAAGGTAATCGTAATATTCCACCGAGAAGTGGGAGGTGGAGAGCTCCTGCAGACCTACGCCGATACCGAAGATGAAATAGAAGGCGTAGAAGAACGCGGCGTACCAGCTCTGCCAGAAATACAGTCCCATGCACTTCTCCGCGTAGCAGATGCCGAAGAGCAGCGCAGCGGCGGCCATCGAATAGAAGCCGCAGAATTTGAGGATCTTGGTGGGCTCGAATTTTTTTGCCACTTTGCCGCAGATGAGGTTGCCGATCACGGTGCCGGCGGCGGTGGGAATGGTGAGAAGCAGAGCGTTGGAGGAGCCTACGGTGATGCCCACGAGCAGGGTGGACCATTTGCCGAGACCCTCGAGCACCTTTACCCATTGCATATACTGATAAGCGCGGTAATTCCTGTATTTGAAGAGGGTGAGCAGCTCCTTGGAGAGGGCTTTTTCCTTCTTCGGAAGCTCGATGCGCTCACGGCAGAACAGACCGCACATGAGGTTGCCGACGAGGGTGAAGCAGGCGGCGATGGTGGTGAGCACGAGATAGCGGATCGAGTAGTTTTCGGAACCCTTGGGCACGAAGATCTTGAAGATCTCGGGGCTCAGATAAGCGAGACCGTAGCCGAGATAGTAGGAGATCTGCCAGAGTGTGGCGATGGATTTTTTCTCCTTGTAGTTCGGCGTGATCACCTGCATGATGTTCTGACCGAGGTTGTTGAAGGCGTTGAAGAAGGTCTGCAGCGCTGCTAAGATGTAGCGGAACAGGCACATCTGCGAGTAAGTCCAGCCCTCGGGTACCCAGTAGAAGGATACGGTGAGCACGAAGATCGGGATCAGACAGATGATGTACCACTGACGGTAACGGCCCCAGCGGCTTTTCCATTTCTGTACCGCAACGCCGGCGATGGTGGGCATCACAAGTCCGAGAATGAAGGTGATGGTGGTCTGTATGGCGCTCATGGAGGCGATATCGTCGCTGATGACCGGCATGCCGTTGTCTTTGACGACGCCTACGAAGAAGAGCTCGTACAGGAAGGTGCTTGCCAGCGTACCCGTGAGAGTCGTGCCGAACATGCCGCCTACGCGGGCGATGATCAGGCTGATCTTTTCCAGCAGGGTAACGTTGTTCTGTTCTTCAAGCGGGATGGAAGGGTCGATGTTTTTGCCGGAAGCTCTCATAGCGGCTAACTTCGCCGAAAGTCCGGGCTTTGCTGCGGTGTTTGCCATATTGTTTCCCCCTGTTTTTTTTGATGAAAACATTATACACCGTAAAAACGGTATTTGACAAGTGAATAAATTGTTACGAACGATCAGTCTTTATCGAGGAAGTGGAGCATGAGCTCGTGTCCGCTGCCGAAATATTTTCCGGTCGCGGCGGCGGAATTCTCATTCACGTTGTCCACGCCTTCGAGCTCGCCCTTTTTGTGGTAGATCATATAAGGCACGGCGTCGCGCGCGTGGGTGTTGGTCTTGATGGGCGTGGGATGGTCGGGCAGGATCATGACCTTGTAATCGTCGAATTTTTCCAGTTCTTCGAGGATCACGGGCAGTACCAGTTCGTCGATGAGCTCGATGGAGCGCACCTTGTTTTCCGGTTCGTTGCGGTGACCGCACTCGTCGGGTGCTTCGAAATGCAGATAAACGTAGTCGCAGCCCTTTTCAAATTCCTCGGCGGCGCATTCGGCCTTGCCCTTGAAATTGGTGTCGATGTAGCCCGTCGCACCCTCCACGTCCGGCACGTCCATGCCGGCGCACAGACCGATGCCTTTTAAGAGGTCAACGGCGGAGATGACGGCGCCTTTGAGACCGTACAGCTCTTCAAAGGGCCGGATCGCGGGCTTGGTGCCCTCGCCCCAGAGCCAGATGGAGTTTGCCGGACGTAAGCCCTTCGCCACACGCTCGAGGTTCAGCGGATGAACGGAAAGAAACTCGTAACTCTCTTTCATCATACGGATGAGCTCCTTCGCGTTGTCGGAGGTCGAGAGATAGGAGCCTACCACACGGTTGGAAATGTCGTGAGGCGGCGTCATATTGCCGAGATCGGTGGTGCCGTTATGCCACTGCAGACAATGACGGTAGGCAACGCCCGGATAGAAGGTGAATACGTCGTTTCCGAAATGCTCCTGCACCGCCTTGATGAGCACGGCGGCGTCCGCAGTGGAAATATCGCCCGCGGAATAGTCGATCATGGTCTTATCCTCGTAGTTTTCCTCGTCGGAAAGCGTTACGAGATTGCAGCGGAGCGTTACGTCGGTGTCGCTCAGTTTCACGCCGATGCTCACGGCTTCCAGAGGAGAGCGCCCGGTGTAGCATCTTTCGGGCTCGTAGCCCATCACGCTCAAATTGGCAACGTCCGAGCCGGGCTTTAAGGAATCGTCCACGGTCTTTACGAGACCGACCTCGCCCCGTTTGCCGAGAGAGTCAAAATAAGGTTTTTTCGCGACCTCCATGGGGGTTTTTCCGTCCAGAGCGGGCACGGGATAGTCCGCCATGCCGTCGTAAAGTACAACTGCGTATTTCATAAATATCTCCTTTGCTGAAGTGTGGAGTTGATATTACTCAAAACTCAAATCTCAAAACTGAAAACTGAAAACTGAAAACTGAAAACTACCACCCGGATATTTCGCCCTTCTGCATGGCGCCGGTGATCTTTTCCTTTAACGCGGGATACGTTTTTTCAAGCTCCGAAAGAAGCTCTTTGATCTTTTCTCTTTCGCTCGTTTTGTCCATCGGACACGGACTTTTGACGATGGGCAGGGCTTCGTGCCTTGCCGCCGCTTCCACGTCCTTTTCCGCGGCGAAGATCATGGGGCGCACAACGGTGAGATCCTTGCGCGAAAGATAGGTGACGGGACGGAACGAGCCGATGGTACCGCCCGACAGCAGATTCATCATAAAGGTCTCGGCGGCGTCGTCCATGTGATGGCCGAGGGCGAGCTTATTGCATCCGAGCTCTTTCGCCATGTCGTGCAGGATGCCTCTGCGCATCCTGGCGCAGAGGGAGCAGGGATTTTTCTCCTCGCGCGTTTCGAAAATGACCTCGTAGAGCTTCGTGCGCCGAATATGATATTCCACGTCCAGACGTTCGCAGAGCTTTTCTATTTCCGAATAGTCCGTATCCTTCCCGAAAAAGCAGGGGTCGGCGGTGACGGCGACGAGAGAGTAGTCGGCGGGATAAAAACGGCGCATCTCGGCAAGACCGTACAGCATGGCGAGCGAATCCTTTCCGCCGGAAACGCCCACGGCGATACGGTCGCCGTTATTCAGCATATCGTATTTTTCACACGCCGCGCGCATGTGGGACATGAGCTTTTGCATAAGTGAAAATATTATTCTCCGAAACGCATTTTCTTAAGGTCGCGGTAGTTTATGAGCCGGATGCCGAGGCTCTCGATGAATTCGCGGGTCTTGGGGTCGGAGAAGAGCTTGTATTCCCATACTCTCTTTTCCCAGTTGCCGGTGATGGCTTTAAGTTCTTCCGTTTCGAGAGCGGGATGGATATAGGTCTCGATGATGCCGTCCGGGAAGGCGCGGTATTTTTCGAAGATGTATTCTCTGTAGTTTTCATAGCTCTCGCTCTGCGGACCGTTCCAGTCGCCGGGCATGAGGTAGTCGAGCACGGCTACGCCCGCGGCATCGGCGCCCGCCTTGACCTGATCGAGAAGTCCCAAAACGGTGTCTTTCGGGATCTGGATGTCGAGCGTTTCATTGGAAAACTGCTCGTCGGTGAACTTGGAGGGGAAGCGGAAGGGCATGCCGCCGTGCATGGCGCACTGCTTGATGGCAAGCTCTAAAAGCTCGAAGCGACCGGTCGCTACGCCGTAGAGAGAGCCCATGTGATTGTCGAAGTGGGAAGGCGTGAAGCCGAATTTTGCAAGCTTATCGTACTGCGCGCAGATCTCTTCCTCTACCTCTTTGAGGTCGGCGTGATTTTCGAACTGGTCGGACTCGTGCCACATGAAGCCCTCTTCGTCGATGAGGCTCTTATTCTGCGCGCCGCTCACCGGTGCCCAGCGGTAGTCGCCCCATTCGCTCGTGGTGGTCAGATGCAGACCGATGGCATACTGCGGATTTTTCGCCGCGAATTCGGCGGCTTCCTTGGCCCAGGGACAGGGAGCCATGATGGTGGCGGAGGTGATGCCGCCCTTGCCTAAAAGATCCATGACCGCGACGTTCGCGGAGTGACACATGCCGAAATCGTCGGCGTTGATGATGAGATAACGTGACATAACTTTCTCTCCTTTTTATGTTTTTATTATGTATTCTACATACTCTTTCATATATCGCTTGTCGATGAGCGTATCCACGTATATGCCGTCGTCCTTATAGTCTTCGGCAAACACCGTACCTATGCTCCGCAGCCTTGCCGGAACGTCGGCGCGGGAAAACGGAAGCTTCAGAAGCAGTCTTACGGTGGTGTCGGGCAGATTATCGGCGATGCATTGCAGCAGGTTGTCGATGCCGGTGCCGTTCAGCGCCGATATCCTCACGCTGCTGCGCGAAACGGGCTGCAGCAAGTTCGAGGCGATATCGCATTTGTTGTAAACGGTGACGGTCGGCTTTGTATCCGCACCTAACTCTTTGAGCGTCTCCGTCGTTATTTCGAGCTGCTGCTCGCACATCGGGTCGGAAGCGTCGCACAGAACGATCAGCAGATCGGCGCAGGTGGCTTCCTCAAGCGTCGACTTGAACGCCTCCACGAGCCCGTGGGGCAGGCGGGAAATGAAGCCTACGGTGTCGATGAGCATGATCTCCCGGCCGTCGGGAAGTTTTATCGCGCGCGAGGTGGGATCAAGCGTTGCGAAGAGCTTGTTTTCCGCGAGCACGCCCGCATCGGTGAGCTTATTCAGCAGCGTGGATTTTCCTGCGTTCGTATAGCCCACGATCGCGGCAGTGACCACACCGTCCTTTTTGCGGCGTTCACGCCGGAGTTCTCTTCGTTTGGTGAGGGAGGCGAGCTGCTCTTCGAGCGAGTGGATGCGGCGGCGGATATGCCGCTTGTCGCTTTCCAATTTGCTTTCGCCGGGGCCTCTCGTACCGATGCCGCCGCCGAGTCTCGACATTTCGGCGCCTCGGCCGGTGAGCCTCGGCAGGGAATATTTGAGCTGCGCCAACTCCACCTGCAGCTTGCCCTCGTTACTTTTCGCTCTCGCGGCGAAGATATCGAGGATGAGCACCGTGCGGTCGATGACGCGTCGGTCGAGGAGCTTTTCCAGTACTCTCTGCTGGGTGGGGGTAAGCTCGGTGTCGCACACTACGAGGTCGATATCCGCGTTGTCGCAGAATTCCTTGGCGGCGTGCAGTTTGCCGGAACCGACGTAGGTAACGGAGTCCTCTTTTTCCTTCTGCTGTATGATCACGCCTGCCGTTTCGCCGCCCGCGGTCTTTATCAGCTCCCGGAGCTCGTCGGCACTCGCGTCGGCGTCGTAAACGCCGGTGTCAACGCCGAGAATGAGCACCCGCTCGGCTTCGTCGGAGGATGTTTCGTACACGGATCTTTCACCACACATTTGCTTAAAGATAATTCATTTTAACACTTTATATAAATAATATCAAGTTCTATTTCACGGCAGGATACAGTATTTGAATATGGGAATAAACTGTATCACGGAGCCTGCGAGAATAAAGATATGGAATACCGTGTGCGCGTATTTTTTTCCTTTGTTCTGAAGAATGAAAAATATCATACCGAGGGTATAAACGATGCCTCCTGCGATCAGAAGACGGAGAAATTGAGGCGAATATGTTTCTTTCATGGCTTTGGCTGTGATCAGTACGCCCCATCCCGATACGAAATACGCTCCGTAGGATATAAAACGGTATTTTTTGAAATCCACGGCGGTAAAGATCATCCCGCTCAGCGCCGTTACGCAAACGAGCGTGAAGGACGCCACGGCGAGCACGGGATGCGTATGCCGCATCCGCGTCAAAGCGATGGGAGCGAACGTACCCGCGATCAGACCGTATATATCACAATGGTCGATGACCTGCAAAATCTTTTTCCCCGTGGTTGATGTGTCCGGATCGAGCCCGTGATAAACACTCGAGATCACATACACCGTGATCATAGACGTACCGTACAGGATCCCGGAGATCACCCCCGCCGTGTTTTTGTTCCACGCCCCGTATCCCGTGCATAACAGCAGCGATACAAAGGCAAAGATTCCACCCGCGATGTGCGTGAGCATATTGGCTTTTTCCTCTCCGCTTGAATATTCCGGCAGCTTCCTTTCCCGGAAGGCGTCTGTAAATCTGTGTGAAGCTATGTGTTTCATGTGATATCCTCCTTGGCGCGGCACTGTTGAGAGTGTAATGGCGCGAAGGAGATAAGTAAATCCTCCGGAGGTAGAATCATGTCTACTGTCGGTAGATTTGCTGTTGACAATACAGTCTACGGATAGTAGAATATGGAGCGGAAGGAGGCGAAGATCGTGACGGCAGAGGAGTTTAACGCATCGGTATCGCGGAATATTGCATTTTATCGCAGACTGAACGGGCTTTCGCAGGCGGAGCTCGGCGAATGTATCGGCTACACCAATAAATCCGTATCCAAATGGGAACGGGGAGACGGTATGCCGGATGTTTTTACGCTTTTTTTGATATCCGGTGTTTTCGGTATCACCGTCTCGGAGCTGATCGGACAGACCGGGAAAAGCAAGGAAACGGTCAATCGGATAAAAACCGGAGAAAAAAATGAGAAGGCGCAGGCAAAAGCCAGGAAAAAAGCGCTTGAAAGAGCAAAAAAGAACAAACGCAAGGGATAAACGGCGGATATCCGCTTGACATAAAAGCGTGGATTTGCTAAAATCAATTTTTGAAATAATGAACGTCAACGGAGGTTTTGCAATGAAAAACACCGATAAATCCATGGAAAAATTAGTCGCTCTCTGCAAGGGCAGAGGCTTCGTTTACGCCGGCAGTGAAATTTACGGCGGACTTGCCAACACGTGGGACTACGGCCCCCTCGGCGTTGAGCTCAAACAGAATATCAAGGACGCGTGGAGACGCAAGTTCATCCGCGAGAATCCCTACAACGTAGGTCTTGATTCCGCGATCCTCATGAATCCCCAGACGTGGGTGGCTTCGGGCCATCTCGGCGGCTTCTCCGATCCTCTCATGGACTGCCGTGAATGTAAGACCCGTCACAGAGCCGACAACCTCATCGAGGATTTCGACGGCACCAACGTTGCGGGCTGGACGAACGAGCAGATGACCGCCTATATCAAGGAAAAGAACATTCCCTGTCCCGAGTGCGGCGCGCACAATTTCACCGATATCCGTCAGTTCAATCTGATGTTCAAGACTTTCCAGGGCGTTACCGAAGACTCCAAGAATGAATTGTACCTCCGTCCCGAAACGGCGCAGGGCATCTTCGTGAACTTTGCCAACATCCAGCGCACCACGCGCAAGAAGATCCCCTTCGGCGTTGCTCAGATCGGTAAATCCTTCCGCAACGAGATCACCCCCGGCAACTTCATCTTCCGCGTACGCGAGTTCGAGCAGATGGAGCTTGAGTTCTTCTGCAAGCCCGGCACCGACCTTGAGTGGTTCGAGTACTGGAGAGGCTTCTGCCGCGACTGGCTGTACTCTCTCGGCATCAAGGAAGAAAACCTGCGTCTTCGCGACCACGACAAGGAGGAGCTGTGCTTCTATTCCAAGGCGACCACCGACTTCGAGTATCTCTTCCCGTTCGGCTGGGGCGAGCTCTGGGGCGTTGCCGACAGAACCGACTACGACTTAACGCAGCACATCAACACCTCGGGCAAGAGCCTGGATTACTTCGACCCCGAGACCAATCAGAGATATATCCCCTACGTTATCGAGCCTTCGCTCGGCGTTGAGCGTCTGTTCCTTGCCATCATGACGGAAGCTTACGACGAAGAGGTCGTGGACGCAGAAAAGAACGATACGAGAGTCGTTCTTCACCTGCATCCCGCTCTCGCGCCCTTCAAGTGCGCGGTGCTTCCCCTTTCCAAGAAGCTCAACCCCAAGGCGCAGGAGATCTACGAAATGCTCTCCAAGAAGTTCCTTGTAGACTTCGACGACGCGGGCTCCATCGGCAAGCGTTACCGCCGTCAGGACGAGATCGGTACGCCGTTCTGCGTGACCGTGGACTTCGAGACCGTGGGCGACGAGAATACTCCCGCCGACAACTGCGTCACCGTTCGTGACAGAGACACGATGGAGCAGGTAAGACTTCCCATCGACGAGCTCGTAAAGTATATCGAAGAAAAACTGGAATTCTGATTTGATCGGAATTGAATACACAACGAGGCACGCTGAATATTTCAGCGTGTCTTTTTTGTATCGGAACGATAAATTGCAGGTTGGCGGCGGAGTAGTTGCGGGAGCACGTAGGGTTCGCCGCCCTCGGCGAACCGCATGGGAGCGCCCGGAGGGCAACGGAAAAAACAAACAACGGATTGGTCAAATTTGTTGTAATTGCACGGCTTGTTAACAACCAAACAAAACAAAAGTAACTT
>JAZLHN010000162.1:0-5531 GCA_045616815.1 Acutalibacteraceae bacterium | reverse complement strand
GTTTGTACCTGCTTTTATATAAACGGGTACGGGCGAAGCCCGTCCACATCTCAACTTTCAACTCTCAACTTTCAACTCTCGGCAGTTTAGCGGCGAAGCCGCTAAACTGCCATTTATCGCGCTGTTGCCGCAAATCCGCAAACCCCGAAAGAAAGGGATACTATGACCCGAAAACAGAAAAAATTGCTCGCGCGCATCCTCATCAGCGTCGTTCTGCTCGCCGCGGCGTTTCTCACGGAGCGGCTCACGGAGCTGAACAGATATATATATTTAATAATATATATTATACCTTATTTAACAGCGGGATACGACGTGCTGTATAAATCCGTGCGGAACATCCTGCACGGGCAAGTCTTCGACGAATGCTTTCTGATGACCGTGGCCACCGTTGGCGCGCTCATCATCGGCGAATATCCCGAGAGCGTTTTCGTGATGGTCTTCTACCAGACGGGAGAGCTCTTCCAGAGCATCGCCGTGGGAAAGAGCCGCCGTTCGATCTCCGCGCTCATGGACATCCGCCCCGAGACCGCGAACGTGATAAGGAACGGCGAGGAGGAAGAGGTGTTCCCCGACGAGGTGGAAACGGGCGAAACCATTATCATCCGCCCCGGAGAGAAAGTGCCGATCGACGCGATAGTGCTGGAGGGCGCGTCCGCTCTCGACACCTCTTCGCTGACCGGAGAATCCCTCCCGCGCGACGTAAAGCCCGGCGATAAGCTCATCAGCGGCTGCATCAATTTAACGGGCGTGCTTAAAGCGCAGACAACGTGTGAATTCGGCGAATCGGCGGTGTCGAAGATCCTCGAGCTCGTGGAAAATTCCTCCATGAACAAATCGAAGAGCGAAAATTTCATCACGCGTTTCGCCCGCATATATACCCCCGCGGTGGTCGTGTGCGCGGCGCTGTTAGCGCTCATCCCCTCCCTCATCACGCATAACGTGTCCGACTGGGTATACCGCGCGCTCATTTTCCTTGTGGTCTCCTGCCCCTGCGCGCTTGTTATCAGCATCCCGATGGCGTTTTTCGGCGGCATCGGCGGCGCGGCGTCCAAGGGCATCCTCATAAAAGGCGCGAACTACCTGGAAAGCATGGCGAACGCCGACACCGTTGTTTTCGACAAGACAGGCACACTCACCAACGGGCGTTTCGAGGTAACGAACGTAGCTCCCGACAACGGCGCAACGGAAGAAGAGCTTCTTTCTCTCGCCGCCGCCGCGGAAACGCATTCCTCGCATCCGCTCGCTTTGTCCATCAAAGAAAAATGCCCCCGCGCCGCCGTCCCGGACAGCGTGGAGGAGCTTTCCGGCTCGGGCATCCGGGCTTCGATAAACGGGAACGTCATATTGGCGGGAAACGCCTCGCTGATGGAAAAAGAGGGCATAACCTACGCCCCCATAACGGGCGGCACATCGGTGTATATCGCCGAAAACGGCGTTTTCAAGGGAAGCATCACGCTCGCCGACACGCCGAAGAAAACCTCCGCCGAAGCGATAAACGAGCTGAAAAGGCTCGGCGTGGAGCATATCGTGATGCTCACGGGCGACGGAAAAGACGCCGCCGAGGAAATAGGAAGCAAGCTCGGCATCACCGAGATCTTCCATTCGCTGCTCCCGCAGGACAAAACAGAAAAAACCGCCGCCCTGTGCGAAAAGAGCGGCAGCAAAAAAACCGTGGTATTCGCGGGCGACGGCATCAATGACGCGCCCGTTCTCTCCCGCGCGGACGTGGGCGTCGCCATGGGAGCTTTGGGCTCCGACGCCGCCATCGAGGCCGCCGATATGGTGATCACCGACGACGATCTGATGAAGATCCCCGCGGCGATAAAGACCGCGAAAAAGACGAAACGCATCGTGCGGGAAAACGTTATTTTCGCCCTCGCGGTGAAATTCGGCGTGCTGATCCTCGCCGCCTTCGGGCTCACGAGCATGTGGATCGGCGTGCTGGCCGACGTGGGCGTGGCGATCGTCGCCATCCTCAACGCGATGAGAGCCTTAAAATAAATCGGAGATCGGAAATCGGAAATCGGAGGTCGGTTTCCGATTTTTTTATGCGACAAATGGCAGTTTGAAGAAGCAAACGAAGCATATCAATCCTCCTCCCCTAAGAGGGGAGGCGTTGCGTTAGTTTGTGCTGCGTTTGATTTGTGCATTCAAACAAAAATTTATCGCTCCGTTCCGGATAAAAAAGAAGGCACACAAAATGTCTCTTGCGTGCCTCTTAATGATATTTATTTTTTCTCCGATTTCCGATCTCCGATCTGTCCTTGTCCTGCTTATTTTTCTTTACCGCCGCGGCGATGATGATGAATATGCAGAGGCCGAAAACGAGGATCATTCCCGCCGTGAGCAGCAGGGAGGAAAGGCTTCCGTCCACGATGACTTTGTCCGCGCCGCCGATGATCTCTTCCTCCGACACCGCAGTCGCCGAGGTCACGTACTCGGGCACGTAGCCGTCGTTTTCGTTTCCTCTGTACATAATATCGCCGGCCTCACCGAAGATCGCGTAGTCCGCGGCAAGCTCGAAGCTGCGGCAGAACGTATCCTCATAGGAAAAACCGCGGTCGGAGCATTCGCTTATATATTTCAGGAGTTTTTCGCCCGCGTCGTAGGTGATGATATCCGCGGCGTCATCTCCCGGATAGTTCCACGTTTCACAGTACCCCGTGTCGGCAGGCTCGGAAAACAGCAGGAGAAGATGCCCGCCGTCCTCTCCGAACAGCTCTGCGTATCTCTCTTTGAGCAGCTCTGCCGCTTCTGCGTCGTCGTAGCTTTCGCGGCTGAGGAGCAGGCAGGGCTGCACGCCGGTCTGCTCATAAAACGCCTTCATGGACGCTTCGATGCGGGAAACGTCCGTGATCCCGGGAAAATCCTCGTCCTCAAAAAAGAGGTATTCATCGATCGGCGTGCAGAGTCCGGAAGAAAGAGGCTCCCGCGAAGAAACGCTCTCCTCGTCGCCGTAGGGATCGTCCGGCAGGGTCTCGTAGCCGATCAGCTCTCCGTTTTCATCGGTGACCTCCACGTACTTTTCCGAGGTATTCTGCGAAGAAAGCTCCGCATCGGGATCGGATACGATTTCGGTATTCCAATGCACCGCGTCGTCCCCGTCGGCATTGGGGTCGATATCCACAGAAAAGGCAGCGGCTGCCGCCGTAAAAACGTATATGAAAATCACAACGGCAAAAAACGCCGATAATTTTTTGAACGAAAATCTCACAATACCGCCTCCGTTTCGTATCATACCATAACAAAAGTCCGCACACAACAGCTATTTTCAAAAACGGAAAAAAGTTTTTCTTGCCATAAGATACCGATAAGTATAAAATAAAAATATAAAATCTACTTGAAACAGGATCACATAAAATGAAAAAAACAAAAATATTTTTGAGCGCCGTTCTGTGCCTCCTTATGCTTTCGGGCCCGATCCCGGCGAAAGCGGCCGGAGCGCGGCCGGATCATTCGGAATTCGTGAACCGCTATATGCCCGTAAGCGAAAATCCGTACCTCACGGCAAAGAAAGCAATCCCCTTCAGGGTATCCTCCAACCGCGGAAAATCCTCTCTTCCCTCAAAATATTCTCTCGAAGAAGAGGGTCTGCTCCCGGAGGTAAGGAATCAGGGCGGCTACGGGATCTGCTGGACGTACGCAACGATAGCGGCGGCGGAATCCAACGTCATCAAAAAAGGCATCGGCGACAGAAACGTCGATCTTTCGGAAATGCAGTTTCTGTATTACGCCTACGGCGCACCCGTCGATCCGCTCGGCAACTACACGGGCGACAGATGTTACAGGACCGACGGAAAATTTCTCGACGGCGGCAATGCCGTCTATGCGAATCACATGCTCGCCCGCTGGACGGGTCTCACCGACGAGGCGGTCATGACCTACGACGACGGTGAATATCTGCAGACGGCAAAATACGCCGACGAATTCGCCTCCGATTTCGACGAATACCATATGCAGGGCTTCCGCGCCGTGAACGTGAAGACCGAACCGCAGCTCGCGAAACGGTGCATCCTCGAATACGGCGCTCTTTCCACGGCGTATATGACCGACGACAATTATTATTCGTCCGACGACTGTGCCTATTTTTCCGACTGCTATGCCGGCTCCACCAATCACGCGATCGTTATCGCCGGCTGGGACGACGACTATCCAAAAGAAAATTTCAACGGCAAAGCACAGCCCGAAAACGACGGCGCGTGGCTCATACGCAACAGCTGGGGCGCGAACAGACACAACGGCGGCTATTTCTGGATGTCGTACGAGGAATCCTCTCTCGACCCCGTTTGCTTTGCCTACGATATGGCCACCTCGGACGATTACGACTACTGCTACCAGTATGACGGCGGCGCCAACACCACGCCGTTTTCAACGTACGGCATGGCGAACGTTTTCACCGCGAAGACCGACGAAACGCTCAAGGCCGTCAGCGCGGTGTTCCCCTCCGACGAAAACGTAAGCTACACGGCGGACGTTTATCTCGACCCCGGCGACGATTTCATAACGAACGAAACGCCGGCATATACGCAGAGCGGCACTGCCGAATACGCGGGCATGTACACGATCTCTCTCGACACCCCCGTTTCGCTCAAAGCGGGACAGCGTTTCGCCGTGGCGATCACCGCCGCATGCGCGGACGGAACGAATGCTCACATCGCCTATGACAGAGCGTATACCGGCAACGGCGACTGGTTCGCAAGCGAAGCGGTGTACGAGCCGTGCGAGGGCTATTACATCCGCAAAAACGCCGATACGGGCGCTCTTTCCGTATTTTCGATGGCCTCCCGCGGCACACCGAGGATCAAGGCCTATACCGACACGGCCGGCATCGGAAATCCGGACGATCTCGAAGCGACGCTTTCGGGAAACGTCGTAACGCTCACGTGGAACACGGTGGAAAACGCCGACGGCTACGAAATATGGAGCGGCACGGAGAGCGGGGACTATACCCTTCTCGCCGTGACCGAAGACACCGCCTACACCTATACCGCCTCCGAAGAAAACGGGATGCTGCTCAAATACAAGGTGCGCGCCGTAACAGACGGAGAAACGGGAATATTCTCGCGCTCGGACGCCGTGCGCTTTGAAACGAATCAGATTGCCGTTTTCGCCGCAGCGGAAAACATGAGCATCGAAGCCGGAAAGACCGCCGCTCCGATCCTCTCCTTCGATCCGGAGGACGTAAACGACAAAGCGGTGGCTTTTTCCGCCGATAAGAACGGCATCATCCAAATAAACCCCGACGGCACTTTCACGGGCCTGTCCGAGGGAAGCGTCACCGTCACGGGCACGCCCCGCTGCGGCGGGATCCCGTTTCAATTCACGGTCACGGTAACGCCGTCTGAAGAAAAAGACGTCCGCAGCGGCGATACCGCTGATAATTTTCTGCGTTGGCTTCGTGAGCTTTTTAAGCTCATTGCCGGATTTTTCAAAAAAATGATCCCGGGATCGGCGTAATTGTTAAATTTTTTATAAATAAAAATGAACTATTTGTTATATTTTATTTTTAATACTTGATTTTTTTTATTATT
>JAZLHN010000161.1:0-2460 GCA_045616815.1 Acutalibacteraceae bacterium | reverse complement strand
AGAAGGAAAATTTCGGTATCCGTGAGCTGGTCGGCGATTGGTTCGAGAGAAACGTCACCCTGCTCGAAGAGAATAATATCAGAGTGGAAAACAATATTCCCGCTTCCTGCATCGGCAACGGCGATAAGATCATTTTGGCGTCGGTCGTAAATAACTATATTTCCAACGCCGTATCGCATATCGACGGCGAAAGGATCATCAGAGCGGAATGCCGCGAAACGGATAAGGCGTTCCGGGTGTATATCTTCAATACCGGCAAGCACATCGCCGATAAGGATATTGATAAAATATGGACGTCCTTCTACCGCGCCGATAAGTCCCTGTCCCGTTCGCAGGGGCGTTTCGGGCTCGGACTTGCCATCGTCGCCTCCATCCAGCGTCTGCATAATATGGAGTACGGCGTGGAGAACGTGGAAGACGGCGTGAGATTCTGGTTTGATATAGCGAAAGAAGAGAAAGTATGAACAGAGAAATGTATAATTCGCTCGGAGTTTCGGACGCGGTGCTGAACTTCGGTGAAAAAATACTCGAAAAACTGAAAGACCGTTTCGATGCGATCGACGAAACGGCGGAATACAATCAGGCGAAGGTCATCAAGGCAATGCAGGACAACCGTGTGAGCGCGGCGTGCCTTGCCGGGACCACCGGATACGGCCACGACGATATCGGCAGAGATACTCTCGAAAAGGTGTACGCCTCGTGCTTCCATACCGAAGCGGCTCTCGTGCGCCCGCATATCACCTGCGGCACCCACGCGCTCGCCATCGCGCTTTCCGCGAACCTGCTTCCGGGCGACGAGCTGCTTTCTCCCGTGGGAAGACCCTACGATACGCTCGAAGAGGTCATCGGTATCCGTGAATCCGCCTGTTCACTCAAAGAGTACGGCGTAAGCTACCGGCAGGTCGATCTTCTGCCGGACGGCACCTTCGACTATGAAAACATCGCGAAAGCGATCAACGAAAAAACGAAGCTCGTCACCATCCAGCGCTCCAAGGGCTATCAGATGCGCCCGTCGTTCGGTGTAAAGCAGATCGGGGAGCTCATCGCGTTCGTAAAGAAGATAAAGCCGGGGCTCACCGTGATGGTGGACAACTGCTACGGTGAATTCGTGGAGGAATTAGAGCCCTCCGACGTGGGTGCGGATATGATCGTCGGGTCGCTCATCAAAAATCCCGGCGGCGGACTTGCCCCCATCGGCGGCTATATCGCAGGCACGCAGAAGTGCATCGACCGCTGTCATTACCGCCTTTCGGCACCCGGCATCGGGCAGGACGTGGGCGCGAGCCTTTCCGTGATGACGGCGCTGTATCAGGGCTTTTTCCTTTCCCCCACGGTCGTTGCGGGCGCTCTCAAGGGAGCGATCTTCGCCGCGAATATTTATGAAACTCTCGGTTTCCACGTTCTTCCGGACGGCAGGGAAGACCGTCACGATATCATCCAGTCGGTCGAGCTCGGCTCCAAAGAAGCGATGGAGGCTTTCTGCGAGGGCATCCAGGCGGCGGCGCCCGTGGACAGCTTCGTGACCCCCATCCCCGCTCCCATCCCGGGCTATGACGACGACGTGATCATGGCGGCGGGCGCGTTCGTGCAGGGCTCTTCCATCGAGCTTTCCGCCGACGGCCCCATCCGTCCTCCTTACGCCGTATATTTTCAGGGCGGCCTCACGTGGAGCCACGCAAAGCTCGGCATCCTTATGTCTTTGCAGAAACTTTATGAAAAAGGACTCGTGAAGTTTGATGAAAAAGGATAAATTTTTTACCGTAAAGATCGTATTCACCGCGCTTTTCGCCATAGCGGGCGTCGGACTGTGCATAGCGGGCGGAGAACTCGTCGGCTTCGGCATGGCGGCTCTTCTGAGCGCCGTCGGCGTGGGCATAACGGCGTTTTTCGGCGGCCATTTCACCGCCTACGAGCAGATATGGTTCATATCGGTGCTTATCCTTGCCGCGGTATTTTCGGTCGTTTTCCCCGAAGAAGAGGTAAACGGCGTGAACGGCCTCATCATCATGGCGCTGTATCTTGCCGATACGCTCTTCAACATCCTGTGCGAGCTGCTCATATCCAAGCAGAGCAAATGGAATTTCATCGTTTCTCTGTTCGTGGAGCTCACCGAGATCGCGATCTGCGTGGTGCTTTCCTACCGCTTCGCCACCATGGCTTCCACGCTCTTCTTCTGGATCCCCTGCGATATTGTCAGCTTCATCAACTGGCATAAGCACCCCGACCGGCAGGAAGAGGAGCTCACCGAGGTGCGCGCTTTGAAGGGCTGGCAGGAGGCGGCGATCCTTGCGGGCATCGCCGTATGGACCCTCGGTGTGGGATATTTTCTCACCACCCTCGATTTCGGCACCGATCTTTTCCACGGCAACGAAACGCTCGAAGTGCTCGTTTGCTATCTCGACGCCTGCGCGAGCGCCGTGGGCGTGGTGAACGGTGTGTTCATTCTGCTGCGTCTTCGGG
>JAZLHN010000160.1:0-8602 GCA_045616815.1 Acutalibacteraceae bacterium | reverse complement strand
GCTCGACGCCTCATCGCTGCAGACTCTCAGTCTCGGCGCGGACGCGGACACGGAAACACTCCGGCAGCAGTATCAGGTTTTCATGAACGACTGATGTTTTTCCGATAATTGCAGATACTATCCGAGAAAGATTACAGGAGGATCGATATGGCGGAAATCACACTGACTTCCGATAATTTCGAAAATGAGGTCCTGAAAAGCGACCTTCCCGTGCTTGTCGATTTCTGGGCTGTCTGGTGCGGCCCGTGCCGGATGCTGGCTCCCGTCATCGAGGAGATCGCGAAGGAGTACGACGGTAAAATAAAGGTCGGTAAGGTGAACGTGGACGAGGAGCCCCATCTTGCGAATTCCTTCGGCATCGAGAGCATCCCCACCGTGCTGCTTTTCAAAAACGGCAAGGTCGAGAATATGTCGGTTGGCTACCGCCCGAAGGAAGAGATCGTAAAAATGCTGAAATAAGCAAAGGGCACGTTTATGAAGAAATATCTTATCCCCGCCGAGGGGAAATTCTATAAAGCGAATCTGCACAGCCATTCCACCGTTTCCGACGGTGAGCTGACGCCGGAGCAGATGAAAAAGCTCTATGCCGACCACGGCTATTCGATCGTCGCGTTCACCGATCACAACCGTTTCGTTACGCACAACGAACTCTCGGACGAACGTTTTCTCGCGCTCAACGGCGTGGAGAACGCCGCGGACGAAACGGGAAAGCCCCGCTTTTACGATCGCTGCTGCGACGTTTGCTATATCGCTCTTTCGTCCGAAAGAACGCTCCATCCTTTTCAGACAGAGGAAAACGTCGTCGGCGACGGAGAATATTCACCGCTTTCGGTGAGTTACTGCGCCGGGGACGTGAACCGTATGATACGGCTCGGTAAGGAAAACGGCTTTTTCGTCACCTACAACCATCCCACCTGGTCGCTCGAAAACTACGAGCGGTATATGGCATACGAAGGGATGCACTGCATGGAGATCTTCAATTTCTCGAGCGCGGTGGACGGCTACAACGAATATAACGGCGATATCTACGACGATATGCTGCGAAGCGGCAAAAAGCTCTTCTGCATCGCCACCGACGATAATCATAACCGCGCGCCCGGCACGAAGCACTGGGATTCCTTCGGCGGCTTCACGATGATAAAGTCCCCCTCGCTGAACTATGAGGACGTGACGTCCGCTCTCATACACGGGCATTTCTACGCTTCGCGCGGCCCCGTTATCAATGCGCTTTGGATCGACACCGACGATATGTCGCTGCATATCGAGTGCGAAAAAGCGAAGAAGATCGTCTTCACCCGCGGGGGCAGGCGCTGCCGCGCCGCCTACGCCGAGGAAATGGGCGTCGAGTACATAAACGAAGTGAAATTCAGTGTGAATCCCACCGATATCTACGTGCGCGTGACCGTCTTTGACGAAAACGGCCTCACCGCCGATACCAACGCCTATTTCGTGGACGAATTAGGGCTTGATTTCGATAACGAAAATCTGTTCATTGAGTAATGAAAAATAAAAAAGATATTCTTTCGCTTTTCCTTTGCTATCTGATATGGGGATTCCAGCCGTTGTATTTCGCGCTCTGCGGCACGGTGGATTCCTATATGATCCTCGGCTGGCGCATCGTGGCAGCGGCGGTGTTTTCCGTGTTGCTGCTGCTCGTTTCGCGCCGTCTGCCGGAGCTCGGGAAAGTCTTTCGCGATAAAAATACGATGAAATTTCTGCTCCCCGCCGTGGTATTTCTGCTGCTCGACTGGGGCGTTTTTCTCGTAGCGGTGAACGCCGGACATATTCTCGACGCGAGCATCGGTTATTATATCAATCCGCTGCTCCTTTTTGCCGCGGGAGTGGTGATCTATAAGGAAAAATGCACCAAAATACAGCTCGTCTCGCTCGGCGTTGCCGCGGTCGGCGTGATCGTAAGCACCGTCGCCTACGGCAGTTTTCCGTACGTTTCGCTGATCATCGCGTTCAACTGGGCGGTGTATGCCGCCATAAAAAAGAATGTGAAATTAGACGGCGTGGTGAGCATTGCCGCGGAGACCCTGATGCTCACGCCGTTTGCCCTTGCGTATCTGATCTTTTTCCGCGGAAACGAAATACTTTTGTTCGGCGGGAAGGAGGTGCTGTTTCTGCTCGGCAGCGGCATCGTCACCGCCCTGCCTATGTTCCTGTATTCAAACTGTGTGGCGAGATTGCCGCTGATCGTTATGTGCTTCGCCCAGTATTTAAGCCCCACCTTCAATCTGATCTGCGGCTTTATCACGGGCGAGACCTTCTCAAAAAGCCAGCTCGTGAGCTTCGGTTTTTTCATCGTCGCCATCGTGATATTCACGGTGAGCGAGATAAGAGCGGTAAAAAAAGAAAAGAAATGTCAGACGGGAGAGTGAATGTATGTTCGATACCGGTCTTTCCACCTGCGGCAAGCCCTTCGGTGAAAAGCTTTTCGCCGATTACACCGAGGCGGGCATAAAATATATGGAATTATCCTATTCCAAAAACACCTGCGATACCTTCGATTTCGCGCTCGCGAAGAAGTATGCGGACGAATATAACGTTGAATTATGGTCGTTCCATTTGCCGTTTATGCCGTTTTTTGAAATTGATATTTCTTCCTCTCTGCTTGCGAAAAAAACGGTCGGTTACCTCTCCGAAATGATAAAAAAGGGCTCTCAGGTCGGGATCGGAAAATTCATCATCCACCCGAGCGGCGAGCCGATTGCGCCGTTTGACCGCGTAAGACGCATGAACACGGCGAAGGAGAGCTTATATAAACTGAACGACGTGACCGTGCAGGGAGGCGCCGTTCTCTGTGTGGAGGATCTGCCCCGCACCTGCCTCGGACGGGATTCCGCCGATATCCTCGAGCTGCTCAGTGCCGCGCCGGAGCTGCGGGTGTGCTTCGATACGAACCACCTGCTCAAGGAGAGCATCCCCGATTTTATTCGCGCGGTCGGCGATAAGATCGTCACGCTCCACGTTTCGGACTACGATTTCGAGGACGAAAAGCACTGGCTTCCCGGCGAGGGGGAGATCGACTGGCAGGAGCTCATCGCGGAGCTGAAAACCGTCGGTTATACGGGCCCGTGGCTTTATGAGTTAGGCTATAAGGCGCCCGCCTCCATGCCCCGCGAAAGAGAGCTCACGGCAAAGGACTTCGCGGAAAACAGAAACACGCTGTTCCGGGATTAAAGTGAATTTCATAAAAGGGACTGTAAAAACGAAAGTTTTTTTCAGTCCCTTTTCTTTATTCAAATATTACTTCGATGAGCTCTCTGGTCTTTTTTTTCACGCCGGCAAAATCCATGGCGGCGATGTAATACTGCTCCAATTCGTCGTGGACGGCTTTGGCATTCCGAAGCTTTTCTATCGCCTCGTTTGTAAATTCGTTCTGCGCTTTCACGTTGAACGACAGCCGGTTACGGTGTTCACGGAACACCGCCGGAGCCGTGAATCTCTGGCAATGCACGGTTTTTTCGCGTTCTCCGCCGAAGGGATGCGCTTTGTTTGACGTGAAGATACCGAGGGAGAGCTCGGGAATAAGAAGATGCTCCAAGGCCTTGCCCGAGCGCATGGCGCAGGGACATTCAATAACGGACAGCCCCGCTCCGGCGGCTTTTTCTTCGAGCGCGGTGAGAATTACCGGAGCGCATACGCCGTAGTTGTCTTCCAATACGATCCTGTGTTCGCACAGCATCTCCGCCGTTTCGTAAAACACGGTCTCTCCCTCGGGCGTGAGCGCGGACAGGAAACGCCGCTTTACGGTTCCTTCGCCGGAGCCCGCCGAACCGATCACGTTTTCGGCAAGATGCGCGGAAAAGTTTTTCAGCTTCCGGATATCCGTCCGGGAGGCGATCAACAATCGGTTATCTCCGGCGGCAAGAGAGGCGGCGCGCAGGAAGCCGACGCATTTTTTGTGCTCGAGGCTGTTTTCGAGCGTTTTTTCTATGATCGCCTCGCGGTTTTCCGCCAACTTCTTATCATCGCGGTAAGCGCCGAGATCGACGAACGTTTCGCTGACGCCGGGGAAACGCGGCTCCACGACGTGCGGAGACGTGCCGTCGGCAATGCTGACCTTCAGACCCGGCAGGATCACGGCGTCTAAACTCGCGGGATCGGACGAGCAATGGATACGCTCGCAGAACAAGCCTCTTTTTTCTGCTTCGGAGGCGATCTTTTTCATCACGGAGGATTTCCCCGTACCGGGCCCTCCTTTTAATATAAAAAGTCTCCAGCCTTTTTCGGGATCGTACAGCTCGGAAAACAGAGAAATAAATCCGTCCGGTGTGTTGGCTCCGAGAAAAAAGGCGGGAGACGCGCTCATATTTTTTTCATTCAACATGGTTTACCCCCCAAAACATATTACGGTTTATTCTATGTTGCAGAGGGTAAAAGGTGAGAGACTTCTTACAGTTCGCTGTCGAGAAGCGCGGCGATCTTAACCGGGATATCATCCTCCGGGGTTATCGTGATACCGTCGTAAACGGGAGCCTGCGGCAGAAGAGAGCGGAGCTGATCGACCGCATAGCCCGCGCCGTCGGCGGAAGCGATGCAGACGGGTACCACGAATGTACGGCGCAGATCGTAGTCCTCCATGAACGTACGCACCGCCATGGGCATATTGCCGCCGAATTCGGGGAACACCGCCACGATAACGGAATAGACACTCATATCCTCCACGTGTCCTTCCAGAGCGGGCAGGAGAAGATTCTCGTATTCATTCTGCGCCCGTGCGAGTTTTTCCGCCTCGTCTTCGGGATAGGGCACCTCAGGAACGATCTCGAAGATATCGCAGTTCAGCCCCGCGGCGACCGCTTTGGCAGCTTCTTCCGCCCCATCGCGTTCGTTCAGATATACAACGAGTATCTGCGCGGGGTCAAGTCCTTTCAGTGTGAGCGGAGAGAGCTCTTTTACCGTCGTTTCTTCGGTGAGGGCTTCGGCGGACGTCGTTTCGTCCGTTGCGTTCGTTTCATCGCGCTCCGGGCTCTTTTTGCACGCGGAGAACGAAAAAACGACAGCGAAGGAAAGGATAAGCGGGATGATTTTTTTCATACGTGTCACGTCCTTATTTTCCGATGGAGGAAAGATAATTTTTGAGATACAGACACCAGTCGGTCTGAATGATATCGAATCCCATATTTACGAGCTCTCCCCACGCGAAATCCGCGTTGCCGGTGACCGCCTCGTCGTCGGTATGTCCGGCGGAGAGAATCTCTTTATAATCATACACGATGCTGTTGACAAAAAGCAAGCGTCCTTTTTCGTGCATGGCTTTTATGTAGGCGGGAGAAGCGACCTCCGCGCTCATATCCTCAAATATGACCTCCGCGCCGACGCAGTGGATACCGTCGGCGACAAGCTTGTCCGTTATATCGTCCCGACTTCTTACGACCGGCATAAACATGAGATCGGGGGCATACTTTTTGATCTGGGACAAATAGCTGTCCTTTATGCCGGTCTTTACGATGACCTGCTTTTCCACGCCGCACCGGCGGATGACCTCGGTGATGCCGGGGATATCCGTCCAGAATTTATCCACGTTGATATAGCATTTTCCCTTCAGGAAGGAGAGCACGTCCTCTAATTTTTCGATGCCGAACTGCGTGGGAGTATCATCCTGATTGACGAAGCGCAGTTTCTGCACGGACTTTGCGCTGCGCGTGCCAAAGGATCTTCTCGTTCCGAGGTGGGGTGACTCCATACCCGGATGGAACACGAAAAACTCGCCGTCGGCCGACTTGGTCACATCGAGCTCGATGATATCCGCTCCCTGCAATAAAGCGGCTTTATACGCCGCTAAGGTGTTGCACGGGATATTGCCGCCGCTCACGCCTCTGTGAGCGCAGACGAGCACCTTGCCGTCAGCGTTTTCAAAAATAGGTTTGTCAAAATCAAACATCGTTTTTCCTCCTCCGTAATAATGGTTTGTTCTTTCGCAGTCTCTGTTTCGTATCTTCATTGCAAAACTTATCTTCTTTTCGGTGTTTCGCACTTGAAAACCCCCGGCGAGGGTTTTCAAACTTTCCTGCGCTTTTCGGACGATAAAGTATTCCGCTCACTGCGGTGAGCGGCTTAAGGCTCCGCCTTAAGGCCCCGCCGCCTTTGCAAAGGCGGGCGAAACCTTTCCTTCGCTTCGCGCGTGATTTTAGTAGCTCCGCTAAACCTGCCCGTCCGCGACGACGGCCGCGGTATTCGCCGGGATATACACCGATCCGCCGCGCTTTTCGCCGCCGAAGATACACTTCATTTCCCGCATATCGACGTTCAGGTCGTAGGTGATCGCCTGCGGGTTGTTGTTCGCGATCACGGCGATCCGTTTCATGCCGGGAGCATAGCGCAGATACGCGACGCATCCGAGCTCGGCGGACAAGGGATAAAAACCGCCGTTTTGCAAAACCTCGTATTCTCTGCGTATCTTTCCGAAATACGCGTACAGCCCGAGGATCTCGCCGTTTTCCTTTCCCCACGGGTAGCAGCAGCGGTTGAAAGGGTCTTTCGCGCCGTACATCCCGGCCTCGTCGCCGTAGTAAACACACGGGATGCCGGGCAGAACGTAAAGCATGGGCACCGCCATTCTGAGAAGCTTTTCCGCTCTCTTTTTCTGCGCCTCGGAAAGATTTATGCGCGCCTGCTGACTTCTCGTCATCTTATCGGGCTCGACGCCCGCGAGCAGCGTGAGGATCCGCGCGGTATCGTGCGTGCCCAAAAAATTCATGCACGCGTTCATCGCGGCGGGGGGATAATCCAGCACCACCGCGTACACCTCGTCCATGAAGCGTTCGGCGTTCCCGGTGAGCAGGAAATCGAGAATGGCCTTTCGGAACGGATAATTCATAACGCCGTCGAACTGACCGCCCGCAAGATAACGGCGCCGTTTGCCGTAGCTTATCTTATTGGTGGCGTCTTCCCATACCTCGCCTAAAAAATAATTTTCTTCGTTCTTTTTTTTGATCGTTTCCCGCGCCCGGTCGATGAACTCGTCGGGAAGCTCGTCGGCCACGTCGAAACGGAAGCCGTCCGCGCCGAGAGAGAGCCAGTGCGCCATCACGCCGTTTTCGCCCGTGATGAACGCGGTGAAGTCGGGATCGTTCTCATTGACCTCCGGCAGGGTGTCGATCCCCCACCAGCAGGCGTAGGTGCCGTCGGAGCGGAAAGTGTACCACTTGCGGTAAGGAGAATTTTCGTTGCGGTAAGCGCCGCCCTCGCCGTAGCGCCCGTATTTATTGAAATACACGCTGTCGTCGCCCGTATGGCTGTAAACGCCGTCGAGGATCAGCTTCATGCCGCGTTTATGTACGGCGGCGGCCAGAGAAACGAAATCCTTTTCCGTGCCTAAAAGCGGATCGGGCTTCAGGTAGTCCGCGGTATCGTAGCGGTGATTGGAGTGGGATTCGCCGATCGGGTTGAGATAGATGACCGACGTGCCGAGCGAAGCGATATAGTCGAGTTTTTCTTCGATGCCCCTGAAATCGCCGCAGAAAAAATCGTTGTTGCGTATTTTGCCGTCCTTGTCTGGCTCCCACGCAGGGAAATTCTCCGTATCCGAGCGAAGGCGTCTGCCGGAGGGGACGTTTTCTTTTTGTTGTCCCGAAAAATAAAAACGGTCGGGGAAGATCTGATAAATGACGCCGTTTTTTATTCCGTCCGGTGTACGGTAAGCGGGGTCGTACACCGTTTGCTGCCAGACGTTTTCACCGCCTACGCGCGCCCTCTGCGAAACGCCGTCCCGCAGGAGAAAGGCGGTGCCCCACGACGTATCGTAGGAGAAATGATAGAAATAAACGCCGGTCTCGCCGAAAAACAGCTCCTTCGTCCACCATTCCTCGTTCCCGTCGGTGGACGCCCAGTCCATGGGGATATACTGCGTCTCCCTGCCGTCCCGCTCGAGGATCACGCGGCAGCAGGTAACGCCGAACGAACGGGGCAAAACGACGGAAAGCAGCAGGGACGTCCCTGCGGCCACGGCTCCGACGATGGATTTGTGATACGTTTTTGTTGCGTCAAACGGCAGCATAGCTTATACGCCTTTTGTATGCCATATATTCTCCGCGTAGTCGTTGATCGCCCGGTCGGCGGCGAAGAAGCCCGCGCCGGCGGTATTGAGCAGCGACATTTTCGCGAAGGTGAGCTTATCGGTGAAAAGCGAGGAGGCTTTTTCCTTGGCAAGACGGTAGTCCGCGAAGTCGGCAAGGCACATATACGGATCGTGATACTTGATGGTCTCGCCGATTTCCGGGAAAGACTTTCCGTCGAATGGATGTGAATTGAGGTAATCGATGGTCTGTTTCAGAACGGCGTTGTTCTGATAGTAATTCATGGGATTGTAGCCGGACTTTTTGAGATTTTCGACCTCGTTTGCAAGCATACCGAAGATAATGATGTTGTCCTTGCCAACGTTTTCGTAGATCTCGATGTTCGCGCCGTCCATCGTGCCGAGGGTCACGGCGCCGTTGATCATGAGTTTCATGTTGCCCGTGCCGCTCGCTTCCGTACCGGCCAGAGAGATCTGCTCGCTGATGTCGGCGGCGGGCATGAGCCGTTCGGCGGCGGTCACGGAATAGTTCTCGACGAAAACGACCTTCATGAACTTATTGACCGCGGGATCGGC
>JAZLHN010000159.1:0-3375 GCA_045616815.1 Acutalibacteraceae bacterium | reverse complement strand
GATGTTTCACGTGAAACAAGCATCGCGTTCAGCTCTTCGCCGGGCGCAAGGAACACATTTTCCACACGCTCTCTCTCCTGCTTGATAAGCTCTAATTTATTGAGCAGTTTATTATATTTCTCTTCGTTGACGAGCCCCAATTTATAGCCGTATTCCATGAGGCGGATATCGGCGTTGTCCTGCCGCAAAACAAGGCGGTATTCGGAGCGCGAGGTCATCATGCGGTAAGGCTCGTTGCAGCCCTTGGTCACGAGGTCGTCGATGAGCGTTCCTATATAAGAGCCGGAGCGTTCGAGGATGAAGGGCGCCTTGCCCTGCGCCTTCAGGGCGGCGTTGATGCCCGCCACAAGTCCCTGCGCGGCGGCTTCCTCGTAACCGCTCGATCCGTTGAACTGTCCCGCGCCGAAGAGACCGGGCAGACGGAGGAATTCAAGCGTCGGCTTTAATTCGAGCGGGTCTACGCAGTCGTATTCGATCGCATAGGCGTTGCGCATGATCTTGCAGTGCTCCAGACCCTTGATGCTGTGCACGAACGCTTCCTGCACGTCCACGGGCAGAGAGGAAGAAAGTCCCTGCAAATACAATTCCTCGGTTTCGAGGCCGCACGGCTCGATGAAGATCTGATGCCGCTCTTTTTCGGAAAAACGCACCATCTTGTCCTCGATGCTCGGGCAATAGCGGGGGCCAACGCCCTCGATCATACCGCCGTACAAGGGAGACCGTGACAGATTTTCCATAATTATCCGTTTTGTTTCGTCGTTCGTATAGGTTACGTAGCACGGCAGGATATTTTCGGGAAGCTTTTCGCAGGAGAAGGAGAAGGGCACTACCCTCTCGTCGCCGTACTGCACGTCGAGGCCGGAAAAATCCACGCTGTTGCGGTTCACGCGCGAGGGCGTACCGGTCTTGAAGCGGCGGAGCGGCACGCTGAGATTTTCGAGCGCTTCGGAAAGTCCCACCGACGGAAACATGCCGTCGGGACCGGAGGCGTAGCATTTGTCGCCCACGTACACCTTACCCGCGAGGAAGGTGCCGGTCGCGATCACGACGCATTTGGCTTCGTACACCTGATCGAGCTTGGTTTTCAGCGTCCACACGCCGTTCTCATCCACGTTCACATAGGTGATCTCGCCCTGCACGAGGTCGAGGTCTTTCTGATTTTCGAGGACGTGCTTCATGTATTTGGAGTATTCTCTGCGGTCGATCTGCGCGCGGAGCGAATGCACGGCGGGGCCCTTGCCGAGGTTCAGGATACGGCTCTGTAAGGTGTTCGCGTCGGCCGCCACACCCATTTCGCCGCCGAGGGCGTCGATCTCACGCACGAGATGTCCCTTCGATGTACCGCCGATGGACGGATTGCACGCCATATTGCCGATCCAGTCAAGATTGATGGTAAAGCAGACGGTGGAGCTCCCGAGCCTTGCCGAAGCGAGAGCCGCCTCGATCCCGGCGTGACCCGCGCCGATCACCGCCACGTCGTATTTCCCGGCAAAAAAATCCATTGCTTTGTGCCTCCGAAAAAAGAATTAACCTTATTATAATATCATATTCCCTGCAGGATTTCAAATATATATTCTTTATTTTCGGTGCCAAACTTCAAAACAAAAAGACCAAGATATCTTTTTAAGTTCTCTCAAAGCAAAATCCGATAGAATAATCAAAAGGAGGAATAAAAATGCATGACAACACCAATACCCCTCAGATCGATGCAAGGCTTCGGCACATTCTTCGTATGCCGGAGGAATGCTATCTTGCAAGCGGGATCATCGTGAACGGAAGAAGGATCAAAACGCTTGTTTTCACTACAGACATCGCTGTTATAAGAAACTGTGACGCAGACGCGGTTTTTGCCGTGTATCCCTTCACGCCGCAGCAGGCGATCAGCGAGGCTCTGATCAAATATTCTTACATCCCGGTTTTCTGCGGAGTCGGCGGAGGAACGACCAAGGGGCTCCGCACCATCACACTGGCAAAGGATGTGGAGTGTCAGGGAGCCATGGGTGTGGTCCTTAACGCGCCGATCACAAATCTGAATCTTGCCGCCGTGGCAGCATCCGTCTATATTCCCGTCATCATCACCGTAGTGAACGAAAATACGGATATAGGAAAGCGGATCGAAGCCGGTGCGGCAATTCTCAACGTCGCCGGCGGCGTAAAAACACCGGAGATCGTAAGCGCTATACGCAGGGATCATCCCGATATCCCGATCATTGCAAGCGGAGGAAACACGCCCGAAAGCATACGGAAAACGATCGAAGCCGGAGCAAACGCCATCACCTATACGCCCCCTTCCGCAAAAGAGTTGTTTTCCGAAATGATGGAGCGGTACAGGGAAGCATAAGTGCTTCGCACAGGGGAACCCCCGACGAGGGTTTTCAAACTTTCCTGCGCTTTTTAAAGCACAAGTGTTTCGCGCTTTGCGAAGCGCGACAAGGAGCGCCGCTCCTTGACCACGCAAGCTTTGAAAAGCTTGACCAAACTTTTATATGGCTTCGCATCGGGTCGAAAGGCGGGCGAAACTTTTCATTCGCTTCGCGCTTCAAACAAAATTTATCTCATAAATTGCAAAAGCGGTATAAATATGTTAAACTGAATAAAATCATTCAAAAGGACCTGATCGTATGTCAACCATCGCCGCCATATCCACGCCGAACGCCGCCGGAGGCATCGGCATCGTGCGTCTTTCCGGCGAAAACGCCGTTACCATCGCCGCCAAATGCTTCCGCCCGTTAAGCGGCAAGGACGTGAACGCCATGAAAGGCTACACCGCCGCCTACGGTACCGTTTTCGACGGCGAGGAAGAGCTCGATGACGGCGTGCTGCTCGTCTACCGCGCACCCCACAGCTACACGGGCGAAAACACCGCCGAGATCTGCTGTCACGGCGGCCTGTTCATCATGCAGAAGGTGCTCCGCACGGTGCTCGCTCTCGGCGCCGAGCCCGCGGGTCCCGGCGAATTCACCAAGCGCGCCTATTTAAACGGCAAAATGGATCTTTCGCAGGCGGAGAGCGTCATGAACGTTATTTCCGCGCAGGGCGCGCAGGCCCTTACCGCCGCCCGCAACACGCTCAAAGGCAACGTGAGCAAAAAGATAAACGAGATCACCTCTTCCCTCATCGCCGCAGCCGCGGCGCTCGCGGCATGGGCGGACTATCCCGACGAGGACATCCCCGCCGTGCAGACCGACGCTTTAAGGGAAACGCTCGTCAGAAACGGCAAAGAGCTCGATTCCCTCATAAAACGCTACGACGCGGGCCGCACCGTCACGCAAGGCGTGAACACCGTGATCTGCGGCAAGCCGAACGTCGGAAAATCCACGCTCATGAACCTGCTCACGGGCTTCGACCGCTCCATCGTCACCTCCGTCGCCGGCA
>JAZLHN010000158.1:0-2686 GCA_045616815.1 Acutalibacteraceae bacterium | reverse complement strand
TCCTCCCGCAATATGTACAGACAGTATCTGAAGAATCCGCAGGGCTTCGCATTTTGGCGAAAAGTCTGTATGCAGTACCCGGAAAGCAAAAAAAGGGTATTCGTTGACTGCGTCCACTACGTTTCGAGCAGCATCCTCGCGAAAAACAGGCATTTTATCAGAGAATCGCCGAAAAAGGCACTGACAGTCCTCGCGATCCCGTTCGGCATACTGCTGACGTTCTTCATCAAGCGGAAAGCCCGGAACTGAAACGCGTATTCAGCTTCAGTGCGTCCGATTCCGAAAGGAAGGTCTACGAGAATGACAACCTCACAGCCCGCGCTCCGCGAAAGCCCGAAAATCTACACCGGAACCGACCTCTTCAAGCTGCTGATTGCCCTGTTCATCGTATTCACCCATACCTACTGCTCCGATTGGGGAACCGTCGGGTTATGGATCAGAAACAATCTGTCGCTGTCGGGCGTTCCGTTTTTCTTCATCGTCTCCGGTTTCTTTTTTGAAAAAGGGTTAAAAAAGTCGGAGGACGCCGGATCCTATCTCAAAAAATATCTGATCCGGATCGGCGGAATGTATCTGTTCTGGTTCGTCATAACGCTTCCCGTCGCGTGGTACAGCTGGATCCTGACCAAGCCGTCCGAAAACACCCTTTTCAGAGTGTTCCGCGTTTTCCGCAGTTTCTTTTTTGCGGGCGGAATGGGTGTCTACTGGTATCTGCTTTCACTGCTCTGCGTGTGCCCGATCCTGTATCTGCTGTACCGCCGTCCCCGGATGAAGGCGGTGATCTGGCCGCTTGCAGCCGTATTGTTTGCGGTGGGCGCTCTGTATTATATGGGCAAGCTCGACGGAAGTCTCGTATACACCGGGATCCACGTCGTGTTCGGCTCCGAAAGAAACTTCCTGACGGCGGGACTGTTTTATATGTGCATCGGCACCGCTTTTGCGGAAAATGAAGTGCGTCTCCGGATCCCCTTCCCCGCCGCGCTGCTGCTCCTTCTCGCCGCTTTGGCAGTCGGAACCTTCACGGTCAAGCCCTTCGGAAACGCGCTGATCGCAGTCTTTCTCGTCATTTTCGCATTGAATCTGAATCCCCGGATCCCGGAAAAGTACTCTCATGGTATGAGAAAGCTCAGCACGGGGATCTACCTGATCCATTTCCCGTTCATTCTGCTGTTTGACTTCTATCTCAAGCGCGGAACGCTGATCGATTATCCTCTGACGCTGGCGTTCTCGGTCGCCGTTTTCCTCTTCTCCTCTCTTCTGCTTCCGAAAAAAATCAAAAAAATCATATACGGATGAAATCACAATGATCCCGAAAAAAATCCATTACTGCTGGTTCGGCAGAGGTGAAAAACCGAAGCTCGCGCAAAAATGTATCGCGAGCTGGAAAAAATACTGCCCCGACTACGAGATCGTCGAGTGGAACGAGGACAACTTCGACGTCAACGGGAACGCCTACACAAAAATGTGTTATGAGACCCGGAAGTATGCCTTTCTGACCGATTATCTGCGCCTTCTGATCATCCGGGATCACGGCGGGATCTATTTTGACACCGACGTTGAGGTAATAAAAAACCTCGATCCCCTTCTTGAAAACAGCGCGTTTTTCGGCTTTGAAAACAAAGACTACCTGAACACCGGCGAGGGCTTCGGCGCGGAAGCAAACAACGCCGCCGTTTTGCGGATGATCGACGAATATTCCCCTCTTCTCGACGGAGAACACGGGACCGTCGGCTGCCCGATCCTGAACACGAACGCCCTTTCCGCGCTCGGCTTCCGTATCGACGGCAGTTATCAGGAAAAGGAAGGCGTGGTCCTTCTTCCTCCGGATTATTTCAATCCGTACGACGATCCCAAAGGAGTCCTGACGAAAACGGAGAACACCTACTCCATCCACTGGTACGGGAAAAGCTGGATGAGCAAGAAAGCCGTTCTGAAAAGTAAACTTGCCAAACCGTTTCACCGTATCTTCGGAGAACACTGCTTTGATTGGTTGAAAAAATAATGGAACTGTCCAGAAAAGATTCCAAAATGCTGCAGGGGCTTTCCGTCCTTGCCATGGTCTGGCTGCATCTGTTTGCCCGGGAACACGGCGATCTGTTTACGCCGCTGATCTTTATCGGTCCGAGGCCGCTTTCGTTTCTGATCGCTCAGCTTGCCGATTTCTGCGTCTTCGGCTTTGCCTTCCTCAGCGGCTACGGACACATGGCGCAGACCGGGGAAAAGGGATGGTATCGCAGCCGTCTCAAGGGACTGCTCTCCGTTCTGATCAGCTACTGGAGCGTCCTCGCCGTCTTCACCGTCGTCAGCGTGATCGCGGGAAAATCCGCCTCCATGCCGGGGGACGTATGGACCTTCGTGAAACACGTTCTGACGATTGAAAGCTCCTACAACGGCGCGTGGTGGTATCTGTTTGCCTACGCCGTGATCGTTCTCGCCTCCCCGCTGGTTTTGAAAGCGGTCGAAAAATGGCATCCCCTGCTGCTGATCCCCGCGAGCGGAGCGCTCTACGTCGCCGCTTACGCGGTCCGCTTCTGGATCCCCAACGGCGGGAACTGGTTTCTGACCAAGTTCGGTCCCTTTGGCATGACGCTCGTCGAGTACGTGATCGGAGCCTTCTTCTTCAAATACCGGCTCTTTTCCAAAACGTACGACGTATGGAAAAAGATCAACCGGCATCTGCGCGCAG
>JAZLHN010000157.1:0-6365 GCA_045616815.1 Acutalibacteraceae bacterium | reverse complement strand
AGAGGCGAAGTTTGTCCGTAGTATAAAACACAATAAATAATTGTTTTTTTGTATCCAAGTTGTTTTAAGGGGTGTTTTCAGGCTTTTGCTTTTGAAAAATCCCTTATTTTGTTTGGTTTTATACGATCTTCGCTTTTTTTTACATCCCCTTTTTTCAGTTTATTGATCCGCTTGAAAAGAATGTTTTATCAATAATGCATTGCTCCGCATGCACATTCGCGGTTGATACCGAATACTCTCCAGATGAGATTCAGCAGCTTGTATATGATCGCGGAAAAACCGGTCTTGTGACACATGCAACTGCAGTTTTCGGTTTTGTCCGTTTCTGTGCCCGTGGTGATCCCGCAGTTGTCGCATCTGCCGTCATTGTTTACATCCGCATGACCGTAGGCAGGTGTTTCGCCGCATTTTTCAAGCTTTCCGCAGTTTATGCATTCGTATAGCTCATAACCGCTTTCCGTACAGGAGGGAGCTTTTGTGTCAAACAAAACGAATTTGTGAGCCAGGGTCGTTTTTTCATTTCTGTACTGTGTCTGCGCGCAGTATCTGCATATATACAGATCGTATCCTTTTTCGGTGCAGGTGGGTGCCTTGGTCATCACGGGAATGTAATCGTGATCCGCTGCGGCGGTCTCGTTGCGTTTTTCCGTCGTTCCGCAGTTCTTGCAGACATAAACGTCACATCCGCCGTGTCGGCAGTCGGCGGCCTGCTTTTCGAGAAACACGAATGTATGGCGGGTGGAGGGAAGCGTTATGGCTTCGGAAAGAACGTTTTTGCATACCGTACAGACGATTTCTGCGGTATTACCGTCCGCTGTACAGGTAGCGGATTTGGCAAGCTGCGTGACAACGGGAATATGCTCTTTCATCGGGATGATATCCGCTTTGTCGGTGTTGCATATCGGACAGTGGAAGTCGATCTCGCCGTTTTCTGTGCAGCTTGCTTCTTTGACAAGAGTCCCCGCCGACCAGGTGTGCTTATGTTTCGTTACCGTGATCGTGAAGATTCGTTCAAAGTCGCCGTCGCGTGTGTGAGCGAATACCGTCGCAATGCCCGGCTCTTTTGCCGTTATCGTTCCATCAAAGTCCACCTCCGCGATCGAAGGATCGTCAACAACGTAGGAAACTAACTTGTCGGATGCGTTTTCGGGGGAAAAACTGCATTCGAGCCGGCAGGTTATATATTGCTCTACGGCAGAAAAATCGGGAGTTTCTTCATTTTCTTGTCCCGCCATAAGAGGAAGATCGGCCTCTTCGTAAACCGTACCGGGGATCTCAAATCCTTCAACGCTGATTTCCACAGGGAATCGTACCGTGCGGGAAAGCGAGAATCTGCCGGGCTCGCCGTCGAAAATACCGCGTACTTTATATTTGAGGATAAGACCGTTTTCTTTGCTTGCCGTGTAAGTATAACAGATATCGTCTGTCGTATCGAGAATCTCGTAGCCGCCGTTGTCGGTACCAGCCCAGATCTCATAAGCATCGGCGCCCTCGACCTCGTCCCAGTCAAGGAATACCAGATCTCCGCCCAGTGCAGTACGGAAATTGGAGGGCTGTTTTCCGTTCGCTGCCGTGGTAAAAGCTTTGAGTCTCGGTGCACCGTAGGGGGCTGCGTCGATCAGGCCGCTGTCGTCGCAGAAGAAATAGCCTTTTGTGTTTTTGTTGTCCGCCTTTGCTTCAAGCCAGTTGCCGGTCGTTTCGGAACCGTCGAAGAATAATGCGAAATTGCCGTCCGCGCAATCGTAAACCGTTAGTACGACGGCGAAATCCTGTCCTGCTTCAACGAACACGGGTTCGTCGAATTCCACGGTGTATATGCCGGCGTATACCGTTTCACCGCATTGCTCCGCATCCGCGGGCTGAGCGAGAAAATCGGAGGAGAGATCGGGATCGACGTAGATCGATACGGAGTAATCGACGTTTGCATCGCCGAGCGGCGCGAAATTCACCGCGTTGATATATTCATCGGAGGCAGCCGTGAAAACGGAAACCTCACCGCTGCGGTCAAGGGCGTTGAATTCGATCCCCGAAAGGCTTGCCGTGCCGTCGTATTGGTAATTATAGTTGTATTTATCCGCCGCGTCGAATTCGTAGGCGAAGAAATCGTTCCGGAGCGAAGCGTCTTCATAAGAAAGCCAGAAATAGCCTTCGTTTCCCCAATCTGCGCCACGGCTGTTCCTCACGAGCCATGCACCGGGGTGCTTCGGACGGTATTTAGTGCCGAAATTTCCAACGGGATAATCGTCGTCCCAGCCGATGATCGTGACCGCGTGGTTCGGAGTCGTCCGAACGTTCTGGAAATAGGCGTTGGTGACGGTGTTGAAATAGGAGGCGTTGTCGGAGGCGTAAACGGATGAAACAACACATCCGAGATCCATGATTGCCTGTTTGATACCGGATACGTCGTCATAGGGGATCGCGATGCAATTCCTGAGATGCGCTTCGGCAAAATCGCTGCCGTATTCCGCCGGATAGGAATCTCCCAGGTAAGTGTATCTGTTCTTTCCGTCAAGGTCAAAGCTGTTCATAGCGAAGCCGATATCGTCCGGATAGGTCATGAGCTGTTCGGCGGTAAGTCCCGACCATCTGTCGGCCAGCAGCGCGGTGAACAAGTGGGAACCTCCTCTGTCGAGAGGAGATACGTCCATCGCCATGTTCAGATCGTTCCCGAGATTTCCGAGCGGATCGGTATATTTGCCGTAGGAATAGTAGAGAAACTGTAATTCGGAGAGGTCGATTTCATCCGGGTCGGCAAGTCCCTGCATACACAAGTTTATTTCCGCAGCGGAAATAAAAGCGTGCGCCCAGCACGTGCCGTACTCGCCCTGATCTCTTACGGGAGGTACTATCCCGAGATCACGCGCATCGTAACGGGAGGACAGTCCGCTTGCTGTCCCGGATATCGCTCCCGGAACGGGCAAGCCTGCCTGAACCGAGGCTATCCTGCGAGGTTTCGGCGCCGAGTATTCTATCTGCTGATATGAATTGACGACCGCGCTGCCGTTTTCCTCAGCCAAAGCGTGGGGAAGTACCGGCAGAAGGACGATGATCATCATAACAGCGGCCATGGCAAGATGTTTTGCTGTTATCTTCATCATAATTACCCCCGTATAGTTTTTATACTTCTATTTTATACCAAAAAAATCGGAATGCAATTAAAATTTTGTATATTTTGATGCAAATGCGTTTAATAGTTCTAAAGAAAATTGGTTTTCAATTCATTTTATTGATTATTCACTTCGAGAAATAAAAAAACAGTGTAAAAACGTTAAAAAATGTTTGACTTTATTGTTTTATTGTGTTAGCATACTAAAGTGTTAAACATGATAAAATATATCGGGAGTATAAATCTATGCAACAGACTATTTCTCCGGAAGAAAATGAAAAAATTACGTTTGCGCTTCGTTCGCTGTACGCATCCTACGGCTACGCGCATTATAAAATGAGCAAATTCGAGGAGTACGATCTTTATTCCGAAAATAAAGATTTCCTTGTTTCCGATGGGGTCATCACGTTCACCGACACCAACGGCAGACTGATGGCGCTCAAGCCCGACGTCACGCTTTCCATCGTGAAAAATACGGAAAAATCCGCCGCGCGGGTGCAGAAGCTTTATTACAACGAAAACGTATACCGTGTTTCCAAGAGCACGCGGTCATTCCGCGAGCTTATGCAGGTGGGACTCGAATGCATCGGCGATGTTGACGACCTTTGCATCTATGAAGTTCTTACCCTCGCGCAGAAAAGTCTTCTCTGCATTTCGGGAAAATGCGTCCTTGACGTCTCTGATCTCGATATTCTTCGGGAAGTGATCGAATACGTCGGTATACCGGTCAACGGTGTAAAAGAGATCTTCCGGCTCATCGGCGAAAAGAATTATCACGAGATCACGGAAAAATGCGCCGGCTACGGTATCTCCGAAGAAAAAACGTCCGTGCTCAGAGAGCTGATCGCTCTCCACGGCGCCCCCGCCGCGGTCTTTGCGAAGACCGATGCGCTTCTTGCTTCTATTGTAAGTGAAAAGACCTATGAGGGATTTAAGAACGTCATATCGCAGTTATCAGATAAAAATATTATAAATATTGACTTTTCCGTTACGGATGATATAAACTACTACAACGGTATCGTTTTCAAAGGTTTCATCGAGGGCGTGCCGAACAGTGTGCTTTCCGGCGGACAGTACGATTCGCTGATGCGGAAAATGAACCGCCGTTCAGGTGCCGTCGGTTTTGCCGTATACGTGGATATGCTTGAATCGCTCATGAGCCGTGCGGACAAAAATGACGCGGACACGGTGATTATCTACGGAAAAGACGACAGCTTTGCGAAAGTGCAGGCAAAAGCGGACGCGCTCAGGGAAAACGGAGAAAGCGTTTTGGTTGTAAAAGAAGTGCCCGAGGGGCTGCGTTACGGAAAACTTATCGTATTCGACGGAGGTGAAGCGTGATGGACAATATGCTGAACGTTGCTCTGCCGAAAGGAAGACTCGGCGAAAAAGTGTACGCCATGTTTGAAAAAGCAGGTTATCCCTGCCCGTCCATCAAAGAAGTGAACCGCAAGCTCATATTCGAAAACGAAGAATGCGGCGTGCGTTATTTCTGGGTCAAGCCCTCCGACGTCGCGATCTACGTTGAACGAGGAGCCGCCGATATCGGTGTGGCCGGAAAAGATATCTTACTCGAATATGAACCGGATATTTACGAGCTTTTAGATCTCGGTATCGGTAAATGCCGCATGGCGGTCGCCGCGAAAAAGGACTTTCGTGACGATATCAACAAAACGCTCCGTGTCGCCACGAAATTCTCCAATATCGCGAGCCGGTATTACGCCTCCAAGGGCAGAGACATCGACATCATCCATCTGAACGGCTCCATCGAGATCGCTCCGATCCTCGGTTTGTCGGACGTGATCGTCGATATCGTGGAAACGGGCTCGACGTTAAAGGAAAACGACCTTGTGGTGTACGATACGGTCGTACCCATCAGTGCGAGATTCATTGCCAACAAGGCAAGCTATAAATTCAAGAGCGAGGCGATCGACCGTCTCGTTTCGCAACTCGGTAAGCAGACTGCGGAGGAGAAAAAATGATAAAGATAATGAAATACGGCGAGGTAAAAAACGAGGAGATATTCGCCCGTACCGAGCCTACCGTCAACGTGGAGGATATCGTTGCCGGGATCATCGCGAACGTAAAGGAAAACGGCGACAAGGCGCTGTTTGAATATTGTAAGAAATTCGATAAGGCGGAGCTTGAAAGCCTGCTCGTATCGAAAGAAGAGATCGAAGAAGCCGTCTTTCTCGTGGAACCGAAATTCATGACGATCCTTGAGACAGCCGCGAAAAACATAAGAAAATTCCATGAAAAACAGGTAAGGAACAGCTTTATCATCAACGATGAGGATGGCATCGTCATCGGACAGAAGGTCATTCCCGTCGATAAAGCGGGACTCTACGTCCCCGGCGGCACGGCAGCGTATCCGTCCACCGTGCTGATGGATTCTATCCCCGCCAAGATAGCGGGCGTGAAAGAGGTCGTCATCGTTACGCCTCCCAATGCCGAGGGAAAGGTCAATCCCGTGATCCTCGCCGCGGCCAAAGTGGCGGGCGTCGATAAGATATTCAAGGTGGGCGGCGCGCAGGCGATCGCGGCTCTCGCTTACGGTACCGAAAGCGTACCGAAGGTCGATAAGATCGTAGGTCCCGGCAACGCCTTCGTCGCCGAAGCGAAAAAGCAGGTGTTCGGTAAGGTCTCCATCGACATGATCGCCGGACCGAGTGAAATACTGATCGTCGCCGACGGCGAAACGAACCCGAAATACGCCGCCGCCGATCTGCTTTCGCAGGCGGAGCACGATAAAATGGCGAGCGCGGTGCTCGTCACCGATTCTTATGAGCTTGCCGAAAAGGTGAGCGAGGAGCTCGAAAAGCAGATCCCGCTGCTGGAGCGCGCCGATATCGCACGCGCTTCCGTTGATAACAACGGCAAGATCATCGTTGCCGATACGCTCGATAAGGCGATAGACATCGCCAATGAGATCGCTCCCGAGCATCTGGAATTGTGCGTAGGACAGCCGTTCGACTATCTGGATAAGATCCGCCACGCGGGCTCCGTGTTCATGGGCAGAAATTGTCCCGAAGCGCTCGGCGACTACTATGCGGGACCGAACCATACGCTTCCTACGAGCGGCACGGCGAAAGTCTCCAGTCCGCTTTCCGTGGACGATTTTGTGAAAAAGACGCAGTACACTTATTATACGAAAGAGGCGCTGGCAAAAGTGGCGAAGGACGTGGAATATTTCGCGACCGCCGAAGGACTCACCGCTCACGCGAAGAGCGCCGTGATCAGAACAGAGGACGATTGATAT
>JAZLHN010000156.1:0-11736 GCA_045616815.1 Acutalibacteraceae bacterium | reverse complement strand
ATGCAATAAAAACGGCATCCGGAATTTCCGGGTGCCGCTTTTTTCTGTTTTGTATACCGCAAAAATGCTGCCGCGGGCGAAAGGCTCCGCGCATTTTCCGGTTTCCATGCTCTTTTCCGCAAAGATCTGACGCAGGTTTATGCGTTGAAATACATATCGTAAACAACGTAACCGCCCTTGTCTTTCAGCGAGCCGGGGAAGGTCTCCATGCACATCTGGCACCGCGGCTCGGTCATCGGATACCCGCTGACGGGGTAGATACCGTTCTCGGACGACGTTCGGAAGCCGACCGTATTGTAAAACTTATAGTTTCCCTCAACGATGATTCCCTTGAATCCCGCTGCTCTGACCTTTTCGATGCCGAGCCCGATCATCGTCGAACCGATGCCCTGCCGCAGATGATCGGCATGGACGGAGACGGGCGCGAGCATCACGATATCGGTATCCTCAGCGCCGCCGTGTCCGCCCTCCGGCGTTTTTGACAGCGGAAAGCGGGAAAATAAAAAGTGCCCGACGATCTCACCGTCGAGCTCCGCCACGAAGGAAAGCTCCGGGATATAGTATTCGGAATCCCGTATTTCCTCGATCAGCGCGACGATATCCGTGCCGTCGGAGTAGTCCGTTCCCTCCTTAAAGGATCGAAGCACCAGCGACACGATAGCTTTATAATCCCCGTGCGTTTCGGGGCGGATGATTATTTTCAGATCCATGATAAACCTTTCTTGCTGCGTTACAGGTTAAATTTTACTCTCATCGGTTTTGCGTTTGGATGTTCCTCTAAAAAATCCATCAACAGTATTTTCAGATCATCGGTGTGGTCTTCGGAATAATCTTCGTAATCCAGTTCTTTGATCAACGAAAAACGGAACTCCCCGGGATTCTCTTTATACGCTTTTTGCAGTGTTTTATTGGGCCATGAGCCGAGATTAAGCTGAAAGCTGGTGCTGTTAAAGTCGGCAGCGGTATCCTTTGACATATCGGCCCAGATTTCATCGCCGCATTGCCAGCACACGATCCCCATTTGCGGATGCCTGTTTTTATTTAACAGGAAATTGCTCTGTGAAACAAGGTAAGATACTTGCCTCCTGTTAAATAAAAAGATTATAACGCCCGCCGATTTGTCCTGCGGACACGGCGATGGCGTAATCGAAAGCGGCGCCGCAGGCGTGCGGCGAAGCCGCTTTCTTGTACTGTTCTTTCAGTGCCTTTTTCTTTTCGTTATCCATTCTTTCTCTTCCTTTGTCAGATCCTATTTTTGTAAACGTACAGCGGTCCCTCTTCGCCCACTTGTCCCGTCGGAATAAACCCTGCTTTTTTCAAAACTTTTTGAGACGCAACGTTGGCTTCTTCCGTTTCCGCCGTAACACACGATACTCCGGGTTGATTTATGGCCCAGGCCGCAATTGCGGATACCGCCTCGGTCGCATAGCCGCGGCCCTGATAGTCTTCGTTGATACCGTAACCGATTTCGGTCGAGCCGTTTTCGTCGATCCCCTTGAAGCACAGCTCTCCTATATGCGTGCCGTCTTTCAGCTCGATCATCCGGATCGCATACCATTCCCACTCGTCCGGATGCGCAAGAGCGCCGTCCAGCATTTGGGTATAAGCTTCTTTCAAAACGTCAACGGACTGTGCCGCGATAAACGTTTCCATCTGCTCTTCGGAAGCAGGATATATTTTCAAACGATTGGTTTCTATCATATTTTCTTCACTCCGTTTCGTTTTTTTCGGCTTGACGAACCGGGATTTTTCATTTCCATTCACTTTTCAGAATACGCATCATTATGAAATCACTATACTCGCCGTTATAATAATACCCCTGCTCCTGGATCCCTTCTTTCCGAAAGCCGATTTTTTCGTAGAACGCCAGCGCCTCTGTATTTTGTCCGACAACGCCGATGGCCACGCGATTCATCTCATATTCTCCGAACGCCAGATCCAACATCAGACGGATCGCTTCCGTTCCGTAACCCTTATGCTGCGCTTCGGGATCCGGAATGATAATGGAAAGATCGGTACAGTGCCATACCGGCCACATTCGAAGCAGGCCGGTCTCGCCGATCATTTTTCCCGAAAGATCCGTGATCGCAAACCAGACGGCATCCGGGGGCTCCTTACTGAGAAACATTCTCTCGCGTTCCTCATCCGTTGGCTCGGTAAAGCCGCACTGAAACATAATTTTCGGCTGATTATACCAGTATGCAAAAAAGGCCGCGTCCTCAGGTCTGCGTTCGCGCAGGATGACGTTCATTCCTCTGATTTCTTTATTCATTGCTTTCTTCTCTTTTCCGGAAATATATGAATTTTGTGCTATCCCATCGGCGTTCCGACCTCGATCAGATTGCCGTCCGGATCGTAAAAGCGCACTACACGCTGTCCCCAACTGTGTGTCATAGGCCGGTTGACAAATTCCGTTTCCGGGTACAGCGTTTTCAGTCTTTCATAAAAGGCGTCGATATCTTCTTCTTCAAAATACAGCTCGCAGGCGTTGTTCTGCGGAAGTACGTCTTTGCCGATAAGGCCTCGCCAATACTTTTCTTCCTGTAAGTAAAGCCCGTCCGACAAAATCATATTGCCGTCGTTGTCAACGAGCGTCTGAAACCCGAAGAGGTCGTGATAATATTTCTCCGCTTTTTTGATATCTTTTACAACGATCAAAAATCCGCGCAATTTCATATTTTGCACCTCTTTATTTTTCTTCGGCTCCGTGCGGTCGCCATACGTTTTTTACGATCTCACGTTCGTTGCCCTGATAGGAGCCGAGCCCCGCGAATACGTTTTCAAAGCCGCATTTTCTCATGACGGAAAGGGAAGCTTTATTCTCGGCTAAACTGATCCCGTAAATTTCACATATATTCATCTGCTTTGCGATCACCGGGAGAAAGGCTTTTACCGCCTCTGTCGCATAGCCTTGCCCCGTATATTTTTTTGCGACGTGATAACCGATCTCCCATTGCCCGCCGTCGAGGGGACACAGCTGCACATAGCCCGCGTTGGCGTTTGTCTCCTTTGCGATGACCGGATATACAAACGGTCCTTCCGAAGAGCCGTATTGCGCGATCAGAAACGCCAACGTCTCCGCCGCCTCTTCCTCGGTCTCCCATACTTCATCGGGGACGAATCTTTTATTATCCTCATCCAGTGAATTTTCCTGCACCGTCCGTGCCATATCCGCGGTAAATTCGGTTATTATCAGTCTTTCGGTTTCAATATACATTTTTTACTCCGGTTTCTGCGTTCCTTGATCATGAAATGAATTCCGCCTGACGGGATGACGGATAACGGTTTTCCACTTTTGCGGCGCAACCTTGCGGGTATCGGACAGATAGATCTCATGATGGAGACGCGCGTCGGAAAAATCGTTTTCATAGCCGTTTTCGGCAAGGTACCGATCCATCCATGCAACGGACGCGGGTTCATCATCAAATGACCCGATATGCATGATCTGTACGCAGAGCCCCTCGTCGATCGCAAGGAATTCCGCTTTGGAGCAATCGAGTTTTTTCTTTTTCTCCGCCGTTTCCACAGCCCAGCGAAAGTCTTTTTCCGTAATGAAATCGGGCAGACGGATCATGGAGATCCAGCAGAACGCGGATTTGTCGCCGTAATCTATGCCGTCCACCCCTTCCTGCCACCAGAAGCCCTCCAGCGGCGGGACGACGTAATCATAAAAGCCCTCGATGCGGTAGTCGGTCTTGTAACTCATTTTGAGCGTATAGGCGACCGCATACAAAACGCCGATCGCCTGCTGATATGCGCCGCCCTCCTCGTTGGGATCGCCCTTGCCGCGCACGGCGATATAGTTTGCCTGCGGGACGTTCACGATCACGGGTTTATCTTTCGGCATATAAAATTCTTTATATTCTTTTTTGAAATCAAACGGCATTTTTCATCCCTCCGAATATCTTTATTATTTCTCCGGCCGTCGTGACCGTCGCTGCGATACAAACGACCGCCGCTGTGTATTTCACGTCCGCGATATACGTCGACAGCGGCAGCAGGAACAGAAGGAGCCCCGTGAGTTTATTCCCGAAGGAATGCGCGATCGCCAATTTATGCGTTTTTCTGCTTGCGATCGCGATGCACGTGACTTTAACCGCCGCGATGAGCGCCGTCCAGATCCATATCCAAAGCGGGATGTGCAGCACCGGCAGTATCTTCACGGCGCAGACGACCGCAAAAAGCAGATCCGCCACGCTGTCGAGTACCGCGCCCGTTTCGCTTACCGTGTGAAGCTTGCGCGCGAGGAAACCATCGAGAACGTCGCTCACGCCGCATAAAAGATAGAGCACCGTAAAAGGGACTGAGAATGGAGCAAAGACGAACGACAGCAGGGAAAAAAGCACCCGGCTGACCGTGATAACGTTTGCGATCATACGTTCATCTTTTCCAACGTTTCAGCGTCGGAAACAGTTTTTCGCAATACGCTTTCATTTCTTCCGCGGTCATACCGCCCGCGGCGGCAAACTGACAGCAATTTTCAATGAACTCATCCATGGAGAGGTCGGAGGTAAAGCCGCCGTTCGCGTAACAATATTTGCAGTAATCTTCATTGACGCTGCCGTCGGCGTTCGTACCGAACATATCCGCCGATCCCATCGGCATCCCGCAGCTCTGACAGATTTTAAGGTCTGCTTTTTTCTTTATCGGCACCCATATCCCGCACTCGTACTCCGGCGACCGCGGATCACCGGCGGAATAAATTTCAAGAGAGGACGAGCCGACCTCATACATCGTTTTGATGTTCGGCGCCCATTCGTTCCACACCTGCGTGTTGAGCGCCTGTAAAGACTGCGGGATCGCACCCTTGGCCGAGAAGACCGCCCAGTCGCTTTCCGGGAAGGTGAAAAGGTCGAGTCCCTCCGGCACGTCGCCGCCCTTGTAAAGTCCCGCGATCCAATACGAAAAGCCGTTTTCATTTTCGGCGCAGACAGCAAACATGCCGATGCCGTTTGCGAGGATCGCTCCTTCTACCGGCGTGTCGGGTTTCATCGTCTGCCAGAGACGCGCGTATTTTTCGTTGTACTCCTTGTCCCAGAATTCCGGGCATTTTTGATAGCCCTCATCCGGTGCGATCTCGGTATGGAAACCGATAAAGGTCAGCTCATTTTTATGCTCATAGCTTACGTTCATTTTTCCGTCTCCTGCGTTTCTCCGCTCATCAAGAACCGTTGTTCTTTTTTGATGATATCCGCCTCTGAATCAATGCGGACGGTCTTATGCGTTAAATTATAGTGACCAAGTGGTCACTTGTCAAGTGATTTCACGGATCCGGCGCAAATAAAGAGGGAAGGGGCGGAGAAGGATCGCTGTTGCCGGACGTTTCCGGGAGCGGAAAGAGGATTTGCCGAAGCATATTTACTTTTCGGAAAGAATACGGTATAATTTCCCCGAGATATTATTTTTACGGAGAAAAAACATGCGTTTATATCTGTATTATGCCTCGTTCGCCGTGGGACTGCTGTTCGCGGTGCTCGTGAATACGCGCGTCGGGGCAAAAAACGGAATAGCGAAGCGCGATACGGCGCTTTTCACCGTTTCGGGCTTTATCGCCGCGGTGCTCGGCGCTATCGCGATGTCGGCGATCTACAACGCCGTCGTGCGGGCGGTGTCGGACGAGCCTTTTTCGCCGAGCAAGGTGAGCCTTTACGGCGGGCTTCTGTTCATGCCGCCGCTGATGCTGGTCTTCGCGAAATTGCAGAAAGCGGATTTCGGCGAGGTCACGGATAATTGTTGCGCGGGCGTTTTTATGCTGCTCGGCACGGCGAAGATCGGCTGCAGTATCTACGGCTGCTGTTGGGGCGTCCCGTTTGCGCACGGGCTGTACAACGGTTTCGCGGGGGAAAAGGTGTTCCCCGTCCAGCTGCTCGAAAGCGCACTCACGTTTATCATCGCGTTCGTTATTTACCGCCTCGCCGTGAAAAAGCACGTAAAAGGCACGGTGTATCCGCTCGGACTGATCTTTTACGGCGTGATGCGGTTTTTCGTGCAGTTTCTGCGCTTCCACGAGGTCGCGGCGGAAAAGGATCTCGTCGGTTTTATGGATCTATGGCAGACCGTATCGCTCATCGCCGTCATCGTCGGCGCGGTGTGGTTTGTTTTGAGTATGAAAAAAAACGGAGGAAAAGCAGATGAAGAACCCGGTGAAATTCTTCTTTGACAAAACGGAGACCGATACGCACGTCCCGAATATCGATCTGACGTTCCACGCCATAGGACTTGCCGGACAGAACATGACCTACGGCTTCACGAACAACTGGTGGTTTCTGTTCTGCAACGATATCCTGCACATCGACCCCAAGCAGGTGGGGCTCATCCAGTCTCTCAGCAAGCTCTGGGATGCCGTGAACGATCCGCTCATCGGCTCGTTCGTGGATAAGCACCGCTTCAAAAACGGCGAAAAAATGCGTCCCTATCTGCTGCTGACGCCGCCGTTCATCGGCATTCTGTCGGCGCTGATGTTCATGTCTTTCTCGACCAACGCCGTCACCTCGCTCCTCATCATGCTCGTCCTCTATTTTTTGTGGGATCTCTTCTATTCGTTCCAGGATACGGCGCTGTGGGGCATCCTCGCCGTCTCGTCGCCGCATTCGGAGGAGCGTTCCCGCGTTGCCCAGTGGATCAGCATCGGTGCGGGCGCGGGCAGCGCGCTCGTGGGCGTTTTCCCGCTGATGAAGGGTGAAAACGTTCTGAACGCCCTCAACATGACGCCCGCCGGGATGTATCTCGTGGGTGGTATCTTCTTCGGTCTCGGCGGACAGCTCCTTTCTCTGATGGCTTACCGCCAGAAGGAGAGGGTGCGCTCGGAGGGACAAAAGGGCGACTCGCTGAAGGATATTTTCCGCGGTCTGTTTCAGAATAAAGTGCTGTTGCTCATATCGCTCGCGCGGTTTCTGCAGCAGGCGACCCCCGTGCTCGACTGGGAACATTTCTTTTTGAGCTCGGTGGAATATAACGCGGGCTCCATGCACATCGACGGCGGTACGGCGCAGTTCCTCTACGGGTTGCTCATCGGCATCCCCGGCGCTCTGTGTATGTTTGTCGCTACGAAGATCGCCGAAAAGGCGGGCGGCATGAAAAAGCTGCTCATCCTTTCGCAGATCCTCTCCATCGGCCTGCGCATCATTTGCTACTTCATCGGCTATCAGTCTTTGGGACAGATGGCGGCGGTCATGGTGCTCATGTCGGTGGTGTCTATCCCCGGCAACATGATGGATATCGCGCACCGCTCCCTCACGAGCGACTCGATCGACTATATCGAGTGGAAGACCGGCGTAAGAAACGAAGGCATTTCCTTCTCGATCCAGAATTTCATTTCCAAGATGCAGTCCTCCGCCACCTCGCTCATCAAGGGCTTCATTCTGAACGCGCTGAAATACGACAGCTACACGGACAAAAACAAGCAGAATCCCGTATATCTCAAATGGCAGTGGCCCATCTTCATGCTCGGACCCGTGATCGGCGCGATCAATTATCTCATCGTCATCTCCTTCGTCAAGGACGATAAGGAGCTGAAAGCGAAGGTCGAAAGAGAGCTGAAGGAGCGCAGGGAAGCGCTTCTTACGGAAGAAAAAACGATATGATGAAACAAAGGGGGGATGTAAAAAAAGCGAAGATCGTATAAAACTAAGTAAAACAAGGGGATTTACAGAAACAGAAGCCTGAAAGCACCCCTTAAAACAACTTGAATACACAAAACAACGGAAAAGTCGTGTTTTATACTACGAACAAACTTCGCCGCTCGACGTACTTATGTACGCTTTTGCTCAGTTTGTCCGTTCTTCATCTTTTTTTCCTATCCCCTCAACGGGGGTGTAAAAAAACTTTCGTTTTTTACACCCCCTTATGCTTTCTGTTTCCGCTTTGTTTTTGTAGCGGATCGTGCGAAACATCCGACAGATAAAGACTATCTGTCCATTGTAAATAATAGAAAAACAAAGTAAAATTATATTGATGCAAATGCGGAAAATAAAGAGAAGGAAAGGACATAGTATGAAAAATTTCAAAAAAATACTCAGCGTGTTTATTGCTCTGGTAATGCTTTTTGCTTTGTCGGCAAATGCGTTCGCCATGCAGATCTACGTCAAGACTCTGACGGGAAAAACGGTCACTCTTGAAGTGGAACCGAGCGACACCATTGAAAACGTCAAGGCGAAGATCCAGGACAGAGAGGGAATACCGCCCGATCAGCAGAGACTGATCTATGCCGGCAAACAGCTTGAAGACAACAGAACTCTTGCGGATTACAACATCCAGAAGGACAGCACGCTCCATCTTGTACTCAAACTTCGCGGCGGCGCCCTTACCGTCACTGCGGATGCGAACGGCAATGTATCCTCCGAAGCGGCACAAAGCATTGCGGTTTTTGAAGAAGTCGACGGTAAATATCCGCCTATCGTTCTCTTCACCGAGGACGATAAGCTGATCCTCGTCTACGGCGAAGAGAAATATGAATATGCTCCCGTCGCCAACGAGGGCTACTCCTTCGTTGAATGGGGATATACTTTCAACACAGATGATACCGGCGTTATTACCTCTGCGGAAAAGGCGTTCGATGCCGTCGCCGTGAATGAGGGCAGTCTGAAAATTCAGGCGTCGTTCATTCTGTTAAGTGAAGCCAAGGAGGCAGCCATTGCCGATATCGACGCCGCTCTTGCCGAGGACGCCGACGACGAAGTGAAAGCCGCCGCCGAGGAAGCCAAGGCCGCTATCGACGCAGCGACCACCCTTGAAGAAGTGGAAGCCGCGAAGGCTGCCGGCCTTGAAAAGATGGCAAACGCTTCCGGCGCCTGCCCCTACTGCGGTGCAAAGGATCACGATTCCCTCATTGATAAGTTTTTCTGCATCATCAGGAGAGTCGTAAAGCTCGTCTTCATTGTATTCGATTTTATCGGCAGCTTCAAAGCGGAATAACGTACCGCCGATAAAAAACATATAAAAAGTTTTCGGGACCGGCGATTTTTTCGCCGGTCTCGTTTTTTAAAAAAAAGAATAAAAAAATGTCTTCTGCATATTGCAAAAACGCAGGAAATATCGTATAGTCTCCTTATGGTAAAACTCGCACAGGCGATTTTATAAAAAAATGTAAAGGAGTAAAACTTATGCACACAACAAAAGCAAAAAAACTGCTGTGCTTAGTATTGTCATTGCTGATGATACTCGGCGCGGCTCCCATCACGGCTCTTGCAGGTGCCGGTGATGACTTTGACCTTGAAATAGCAAAGCTTTCAGCGACCATCGAAATCAACGCTCTTGCGGGCGATGATGCTTCCGACGCTGTCAAGGCGATCATTGACAAGGCTATCGAAGACGTTGAAGCCGCGACGAGCAAAAGCGCGATCGAAGCGATCGTTGCCGCCGCCAAGAGCGACGTAGCCGAACTGCTGGAACTCAATGCAGACACCGGCTTGATGAAAGAGGTACTGACCTACGACAAAAACAACGTTGCCGCGGGCGGTTCTTTCGGTACTTACTATTATTATGAAGGAACGTATTTTACCGTTACGGCGGACATGGCAGGAGCTGCTAACGGCGTGGTCGGCGGAAGCCAGTGGTACAAGCTGACCGTGGCGGGAAAAGATAACACCGTAACGATCGACAGCATCGAAGCGGTCATCGGCGACTACGGCGAGGCTTACGCTTACGTCGGTATCAGCGGCGGTGAAAAAACGGAAACGGACGAAGGCGGCGTGGAGAACGGCTCCGTCGTTCATATCAAAAACATCAACGCCACTTCTTTCTGTTTCGGTAACGGTACGGATACCTGCGCGTTCAAGGATATTACCGTTTATTTCACGGTCAGCGAACCCGAATGCGAGCATTCCCTGATCGAGGATTATAAAAACAACGGCAAGACCCATTTGCAGAAGTGCGAGCTTTGCGGTGAATATGTAGCCCCCGCAGCGCACACCTTTGATAAGCACATCTGCGTCTGCGGTGCCGAGGAAACCGTTGAAATGACCGAGACCCTTGCCTACAATGCAAACAATATCACCGACGGCGTATATTCCTATACCGGCACGGACTTCACCCTTACGGATACACAGCCCGGTGATACCTACGGTATGACGGTAGGCTACGGTCACGATTTCGCAGTTGAAGCGAATGACAGTTCTCTTATTATTGAAAGCATTACGGCTCTCGTAAATGCGGGCGGTTCCGATTATGCGACCATCGGTGTCAGCAGCGGTGAAAAAGAGGAAAAAGGCGGCGTGGAGAACGGTACGACCGTTCATGTCAACAACGTCAATGCATCCACGTTTTCTTTTACCGGTCTTGTTTCAGGCCGCGTATGCAAGATAACGGATGTCACCGTTTATTATACCGACGGCACGATCGCTCATGATTTTACCGGCGATTATTATGATAACGGCGATACCCATTCACGGAAATGCACAAAATGTGAAGAATACGGCTGCACGGAAAACCATACCTATACGGACGGCGTATGTGTGTGCGGCGCGGAAGACCCCAGCGAGTTTGTTATCACCTCCGAAGGCGTTCTTATCAAATATAACGGCGAGGGCGGCAATATTGAGATCCCCAACACCGTTGTTGAGATCGCAGACGACGTATTCAACGGCTGTACGGCTCTTACGGGCGTTGAGCTTCCCGATTCCGTTACCGCTATCGGCAACAACGCCTTTAAGGACTGCACCGGTCTTACCGAGGTCATCCTTCCCGAAGGCGATCTTGCAACGATCGGCGATTATGCTTTTGCCGGTTGTAATGAACTTACCGAAATCTCTATCCCCTACGGTGTTGTAGGCATCGGCTCCTATGCTTTTGCCGGTTGTGAAAAGCTGAAGGATCTCATTATCACCGACAGCGTCAGAAAGATGCTTACCGGCGCTTTTGACGGGGATTATCTTGAAAACGTATATTTCCTTTGCATTGACGACGGCGAAGTCATCGAGACCCGTATGAGCAAGTTCGGTGATTTCAATTATATTCAGTTCCCCCATGAGCTCGAGGACGGCGAATGCATCCTTTGCGGTATGACCGAGGATGATATCCTTCTTGACGAAGCCAAGAAAGCCGCCATCGCCGAGTTGGAGGCCATGGTCAGCGACGATTCCTCCGACGAGGTGCTTATCATCCTTGACGACGCCTACTGGGCGATCATTGACGACGCGCAGGACGTTGCGGACGTTGAAGAAATTCTGAACACCGCAAAGGCGGACGTTGCCGCTCAGATCGCCGCCGAGGCTCTTGCCGAGGCACAGGCAGACGCGCTTGAGGCCATAAAAACTCTTGCCGACGCGGATGATTCCGATGCGGTGAAGGCTATCGTTACCAAGGCTATTACAGACGTCCGTGCAGCGGATAGCGCGGAAGCGGTCGAAGCGATCGTTGCCGCCGCCGAAAAGGACATTGCCGATCAGAAGGCTGCCGAAGCCGCCGCCGCTCTCGCCGCAGCGAAGACCACCGCGAAAGCCACGGTAAACGCTCTGGCAGGCGTTGACGCTCCCGACGCGATCAAGGCGATCGTTGCACAGGCTATTGAAGATATCGAAGCCGCCGCGAACGAAGCCGCGGTCAACGCCGTCGTTTCCGACGCCAAACTCAAGGTCAGCGCGCAGAAAAACCTTGAAAGCGTTATCGCGACAAAGAAAGCCGAAGTCAGCACCGCTCTTCCCGGAGCGATCACGGACGAGGCGAAGGAGATCCTTACCCAGGCACTTGCCGATCTTGAAAACGTGACCAATCTCTCCGACGCTTACGGCATTCCGGCGA
>JAZLHN010000155.1:0-2741 GCA_045616815.1 Acutalibacteraceae bacterium | reverse complement strand
GAAGCCCGTCCACATCTCAACTTTCAACTCTCAACTTTCAACTCTCGGGAGGTTAGCGGCGAAGCCGCTAACCTGCAATTTGTCGTTCTGAGAAGAAAACCGGAAACCGTTTCCGATCTCCGATTTTCGATTTAATTTATTCCCGCGGCTTCGTCCACGGCTTTCTCGTAAAACTCATCGTCGAAAAGCTTTACCACGTACGCATCCTTGGAGCTTTCGTCCGCCTCGAACAAGCATTCGCCCGTTTGGGGGTCCACGCCGAATTTTCCCGCCACGGTGCGGTAGCCGGCTTTTTCAATATCGCCGGTCATGGCGAGCAACGTATTCATCGGATCGTAGGAGGCGCGTCCGTTCGCGCTGCCGTGATCCTCCATCACGCCGTAGAGGATATCCTCGTGGCTTATATGCTTTCCGAACTTCGGCTTCGCGCCGACCTCCCAGCCGGAAAGAACGACCGGCACGGGGCATTCGGAGCAGAGGATATTGGCGCCTTCCCTGGTCTCGGGATGGTCGGAGAAGTTATATTCCATGTGTCCGCCCTCGTCCCAGCGGCCGCCCATGACCCACACTCTGCCGCATTTTTTCTCCATGAGCTCTTTGCCCGTAAGGGGTGAAAATTCGTCCGCGCCGCTTCGTATCAGCGCGCCGATCACCTGCTCGAAGCCGATCTCGATGATATCCACCTCGTCCTCTTCGGCGAGCGCCTTCCGGTAGATCGAAAGGGCGTCCGGCGCCATGGAATTATCTACCTCCGGCGCTAAAAGAGCGAGTCTTTTCTGATAGGTGGCTTTGCCGCGCATATAGGTCGCTTTGGCGTCGAGCCCGACGGGGATCTCACCGTCGAGTCCTTCGCTGCGGAGAAAACCGACGGCGGAAGCGTAGCTCTCGGGCAGGCAGGCGTTGATCGCCACGCCGCAGAGCTTGATCTCTCCCCTTTTGTGAGCGCGGGCAAGGATGCGAAGAGCGCACACGTCGTCGCAATCGGTGAACCAGTCGGTGCCGAGGATAAATTTTCTCATTTTACCGTCCCCTTTTATCGAATTCGTATAATTAAAGGATATCACACGGTTTTTAACTTTACAAGCGGATAATAATTATGTAAAATAAAATCAGTAATATTTTCGGGGTGATAGTTTGATCAAAGCCGTACTGTTTGATATAGATAATACGCTTCTGAGCTTTGACGGATACGTAAAGCAGAGCATGGAAGAGGGCTTCGCGCATTTCGGACTGAAAGCATACGAGCCTTGGATGTTCGACGTATTCACCCGCGAAAACAACGCCTTATGGCTCGCGCTCGAACGCGGTGAGATCACCTTTGAGGATATCAAGGCCGGACGCTGGAACCGCATTTTTTCCGTACTCGGCATCGACTTCGACGGGCCGACGTTTGAAACGTATTTCCGCGCGAAGCTGAATGAAAGCGCCATCCCCGTGGAGGGTAGCCTTACAATGCTGAGGCAGCTCCGAGGGAAAGTCATTCTCTGTGCCGCGAGCAACGGTCCCTATGAACAACAGATGAACCGGCTGAAGATCGGCGGGATGGCGGAGCATTTCGATTATTTTTTCATCTCGGAGGAAATGGGAGCCTCCAAGCCCTCAGCGGAATTTTTCTCGCTTTGCTTCGACCGTATAAACGAGGGCAGACCCGAAACGATCTTTCCGGAGGAAATGCTGATCGTGGGCGACTCCCTCTCGTCCGACATGGCGGGCGGGATCAACGCCGGTATGAAGACCTGCTTTTTCGATCCGCAGGGCAAAGGCGTCCCGGACGGCATGAAATTGGATCACGTGGTCCGTAGTTTATCGGAGGTGGAAACGTATGTATTATCTCGGTATTGACGGCGGCGGAAGCGTAAGCGCCTGCTCGCTCATCAACGAAAAAAGAGAGGAAGTCCTGCATTTCACGGGCGGCTCGGTCAACTACCGCTTCGAAGGGATGCAAAAGGCGCGGGAAAACGTGCGCGCCATGCTGGAAGTGGTCGAAGACAAACTCGGCACAAAACCGGACGGTGTGTTCATCGGCAATTCCGCTTTGGCGGGCAAGGCGCCGGAAGACGAGCTGAAAGCCTTTGCCGACGGGATACTCGACTGCCCCGTGCAGATGGATTCCGACGTGTATATCGCGCTGAAAGCCTGCGGGATCGACAATGCCTGCGTCGTGATCGCGGGCACGGGCTCCATGACGGCGGGCTTCGACGCGGACGGAGAGGTCGTCACGCGCGGCGGCTTCGGCGCCGTACTCGGCGACGAGGGCAGCGGCTACCGGATCGCGGAGGCGGCTCTGCGCTACGCCGTGATGTCCTCACAGGACGCTCTGCCCTTATCCTCCATGGAGGATGAGATGTATGATTTCTTCGACGTCTGCAACAACGATCAGCTCATCGACCGTTTCTGCTCCGGAGAACTTTCCCGGGGCGATATCGCCGCCTTTGCGAAAAAGGTGTGCGAATGTGCTGAAAACGGCGACGCGGCCGCCAACGCCATTCTCGACGAGCAGACGAAGCTGCTCGCCTGCACCGTGAAGGCGCTTATCCCGGAGCTTTACTCCACGCCGCATATTTTCGTTTCCGGCGGCATGTTCAAAAACGAAATATACAAGTATTATTTTCAGAAGCATACCGGCGCCGATAAGCTGTATTCGCCGGCCTACACACCCGAATACGCCGCAGCACTGTGCGCCATGCAGCGATAAATGGCAGTTCAGCGGCTTCGCCGCTAACCTGCCGAGAGTTGAAAGT
>JAZLHN010000154.1:0-4396 GCA_045616815.1 Acutalibacteraceae bacterium | reverse complement strand
ACGGCGCCGATATCATCGCAAGCGCGGATTTCGCGGGACAGGGAAGACTTTCGGCAGACTCCGCGCGCACGCTGCTGCGTATCGCCGTGGGACTCGACAGTATCAAAGGAATATTAAAGCTTTATAATATAATTTGAATATTCGGGGGGAAAAGATAATGACTTATACGGAAAAATATTTCGCGCACATAACGGAGCTTCTCGGCAAAGTGCTCGAAACGCAGCAGGCAAACATACGAAAGCTGGCACAGAAGGCTTTTGAAACGTCAACGAACGGCGGCAAACTCTTTTTCTTTGGCTGTTCCCACGCGGGGATATTGCCGCAGGAGGCTTTCTACCGCACGGGCGGACTGGTGACCGCCAATCCCATCCTTCCGAAAGGGCTCACGCTCGACACCGTGCCGGTCACGGACACGACCGTGCTGGAAAGAAAACCCGAATACGCGCACGTTATTTTAGACGACACCCCCATCGGAGCGGGCGATCTTTTAGTCATCCATTCCGTATCCGGAAGAAACGGCGTACCGGTGGAAATGGCGATCGAAGCGAAAAAGCGCGGCATCTTCACCGCCGCGATCACGAATATCACCACGTCCTCCTCCTGCACGTCGCGGCATCCTTCGGGACTGCATCTGTATGAGGTGTGCGATCTCGTGCTCGACAACTGCGGCTGCATCGGCGACGCCGCCATCCCGCTCGAGGGCTTTAAGGGCAACACCGCCGCCACCTCCACCGTGACGGGCGCGGCGATCATCAATTCCCTGTGCGCCGAGGTAGTGGGACTGTACGTGGAAGCGGGGCTCGAACCGCCCGTATTCATGAGCGCCAACGTAGACGGCGGCGACGAATACAACGACAAGATGCTCGAAAAATACAAAGACGTTATCACATATATGTAAATCGGAAATCGGAAATCGGAAATCGGATTTACTGATTCAGAGATTTACGGCTTGAAAGGGTTGTAATTCTATGATAAAAAAAATCCTATCGGTATTACTCTGCGTTTTTCTGCTCGCGGGAGCAATTCCGACGTTTGCCTCCGCGGCGGGAGATCGTTATATCGTAACGGAGGAAAGAACGAACGTGCTCGATAAGGCGAGTCTGTTCGGAAAAGCAAAAGCGGAGCTGCAGAAGGGCGATTACATCAGCGTGCTGGAAACGAACGGCGATTTCGGCTACGTCAACGTAAACTCCACCGGTATTTCCGGCTGGGTCTTTCTGCCGCACCTGAATTACGCGGGCGCGCCGGCGGACGCCGGGAACGTGACGGGCATCAGTATACTGAAAAAACCGTCGAAGCTCACCTATACCGACGGAGAAGAAGCGTTCGATCCCTCCGGCATGATCGTGACCGCAAAAAAGAAGGACGGCACCGAAGCGGCGGTAAGCGGGTATAAGATCTTCGCGCCGTCGATGAGCGGATGCGAAAAAGCGAAGGAAAACATCACGCAAACGGTTTACGTCGTTTACCGTCCGGAGGGCTTTTCGGCCTCCTATTCCGCGAGCTTTGACATAACGATAAAGCCCGTTCCGCTTACCTCGCTGACCGTCGTTTCCATGCCGGGAAAAGACGTTTCCTCTTATATCGAAAACCAACCGTTGGATCTCAAAGGGCTGAAGCTGAAAGCGGCGTATTCCGACGGCAGAGCGGACAAGTTCTTCACAGCCGATGAAATATTGAAAAACACGGATTTCATCATCGCGGGCTGTCATTCCGAAGCCGACGGCAAAAAGCTCGTCAAAGGAACGCACAATATTCAGATCGTTTATAAATACCCCGAAATAAGCTGCGGATTCACGGTGACGGCGAAAGCGAGAACGCTTACCTCATTCGAAATAACGACGCCGCCGGACAAGACCACCGTGTATGAAAAAACGATGCCCGATCTGACCGGGCTCACGCTGACGGCGAAATACGACAACGGCGAAGTAATCAACGTTTCTCCCGAAAAATGCATGATCACCTGCGACCCCTCGAAATTCATTCTCGGCAAGGGAAACAAAATGACGCTCACCTACGAGGGCAAAAGCGTCACGCTCGACTTCACCTACGCACTGCTTGAAAAAACGGGCTTGCGTTTACGGCTCCCGCAGAAGCTGACCTTCATTCTCGGCGAGCCGATCGACCTTTCCGCTTTTGAGGTCTATTACGTTTACTCCTCCGGCGACGTGGAAAAGACGACCGACTATACGCGCGGAGAGATCGACCCGATGAAAACGGGTGCGCAGACCATCCCCGTTTCCGCGGGCATATTCACTACGACCTTCACCATTTATATCAATCCGTGGTATCAGAAGGGCGATATCGACGGCGACGGCAAGATATCGGCGGCGGACGCACGGCTCGCGCTCCGCGCGGCGGTGGGACTCGTTACCCTCGGCGGAAATACCCTTTACGCGGGCGACGTGGATAACGACGGTAAAATAAGCGCCGCGGACGCCCGGCTCATTCTCCGCGCCGCCGTGGGACTTGAAGATTTTCTGAAAGACATAAGAAACACAAAAATATGATCGAAACAAGGAGTTAAAAACATGGCAAACAAAGAAGAAAACGAAAACATCATGAAATTCACCGACGAGGAAGGAAATATCGTCACCTTTGAAATCCTCGACTGCATCGAGTACGAGGGCAAGGACTATGCCGTGCTTCTTCCCGAAGAGGGCAGCGAATACGACAACGGCATGGTATATATTTTCGAGGTCGTGGAAGAGCTCGACTCCGACACGGATACCTATCTCGGCGTGGAAGACGACGCGGTCATCGAAGCCGTATACAACAAGTTCATGGAGCTCCACAAGGACGATTTCAATTTTGAGGACTGATTTTCCCCGGGAGACAAGAGCATGAAAAAACAGTTTCTTTGGCGGCGTCCCTTATGCGCTGCGCTGATCTTCGCGCTCGTGTTCGCCGCCTACGGCGTTTTCCTGCTCATCGCCGGCAGAAGCTACACCGTATACGTGAATTACGACCCGGCGTACGTCTGCAAAAACGCGGAGATCCTTTTCGGCGAAAACGGCGAATGCACCGAAAGCGATATCGCGGAGGTCTCTTCGATCGAGATACGGAACGGCTACGCAAAAGCGAAGATCGTTTCCAAAGCAAAGGGAGAAGATATTCTGCGTTTCACCGCCTACTCCTACGAGGGCGATAAGAACGTGCGGACGAATTCCGCCGCCGACACGATCAGGGTCGGGGCCGGCGGGCTGATCCTCAATAACCTTTATCGGCACGTTTACGTCGTGCTTTCCGTATTATCGCTGCTTCTGCTCGTATACTATATCCTTTGCTTCGTTCACACGGTAAAAACGAAACGTTTTTCCTACGATACGCTGTTCTGCCTTTCGGTAGTGCTGTTTTTAGCTCTGCTCCTCTTCGTTTGGGGCGGTGCGTCGGTCTATTCGTTCACGCAGTACCACACGACCTCCTCGCAGCTCATCTATTCCGTCAACCGGGAACTGATGACGATGCTCACGCTCGCCACCCTGCCCCTCATGCTGATCTTCGTCGTTTCGGTTTCGGTGAGCAATATCGAGCTGATACGCAGGGAGGGCTTCCGTCCGACCAACGCGCTCGGACTCATCACAAGCGTCGTGATGCTCGGCGGATTATGCTGCATCGCGCTGCTGTATATTCTCAATAAAAACTACGACAAAACGATCCTCAAGGTCGCCTACTCCGTACTTACGTCGCTGTACATCCTGTTCGAGGACCTTCTCGCCTCCGCGATCCTGTACGGCGTGTACTGCTCGCGCAGGACGCCCTCGTACGACAAGGACTATATCATCATTTTAGGCTGCATGATAAAGCCCGACGGCACGCTCTATCCGCTCATCCGCGGCCGGGTGGACAAGGCAGTGGAATTCTACCGCCGCCAGCTCGAAAAGACGGGGAAAGAAGCGTATTTCGTTCCCTCGGGCGGGCAGGGAGACGACGAATGTATGCCGGAGGCGGAAGCGATGAAGAATTATCTTCTCTCCGTGGGCATCCCCGAGGAAAGGATCCTTCCCGAAACGAAGTCCGCGACCACGAAAGAAAACATGCGTTTCTCCAAGGATATCATCGACGCGCGGGAGGATAACGCGCGGATCGTCTTCTCCACCACGAGCTACCACGTTTTCCGGAGCGGCGCGATCGCCTGCGAAAACAGCATCGACGCGGACGGCATCGGCAGCAAAACGAAATGGTATTTCTGGCCGAACGCCTTTCTGCGCGAGGTCGCCGGCATTTTCGTGAATCAACCGAAAAAGCAGCTTCTTATCACCCTTCTCATTGCTCTTTCGGCAGGCATCGGAAGCTATATCTATTCTCTGTTCTGAATATACGACGACACCCGGGAAACGTTTTTGTTTCCCGGGTGTTTTGATAAATTTTCGCTTTTCACGGAAAGTTGGGGGAT
>JAZLHN010000153.1:0-5941 GCA_045616815.1 Acutalibacteraceae bacterium | reverse complement strand
CACCGACACAAGGTCGCGCTGACGGCGCCGTCCCCCTTGTCACTTCGTGACATTCCCCCGCACTGCGGGGGATCACCCCTCCCCTAAGAGGGGAGGCGTTATGATTCATATGCCTCGTTTTTACTCTTCAAACAAAAATTTATCGTTCTGCTTTCCGCAAAGAGCGTTTTCACCTTGTTTGCCTTCCGTTGGCGTCGATATAATACTCGTCTTTTATCAGCAGCTCCGATACGGGCACGAGCTCATACCCCTCCGCCAGCATTTTTTCTATGATATCCGGCAGGGCTTTCAGCGTATTCTCTTTCCCGAGATGGAAAAGCAGGATCGAGCCCGGCGAAAGCTTTGAGAACACCCGTTCGGTCATTTTTTCCGGAGAGATATCCTTCCAGTCGATGCTGTCGTCGTCCCACTGGACGACCGTCATACCGAGGCTTTCCGCCGCGTCGATCACATCAGAGTCGTAAGCACCGGAGGGCGCGCGGTACAGTTTCGGTTCTTTACCGGTAAGAGCAAACAAAAGCTCGCTGCACGCCGACATATCCGCACATAGTTCCGTATACTCCTGCTTCGTCGGGTCTTTATGCCGCATCGAATGATTGCCCACGTCGTGCCCCGCGTTGGCTATTTTTCTTACACTTTCCGGATATTTCTCCACAAAATCCCCCACGAAGAAAAAGCTCGCCTTCACGCCGTATGCCTCCAGCACGTCAAGCACTCCGTCGGTCGTTTCGTCTCCCCATGCGGCGTCGAACGTGATCGCCGCCCGTTTCTCCCCCTCTGTATCCACCGAATAGACCGGCAGCTTTTTCAGAGAGGCGTTCACCCGCTGGGTGAGCGTGAGTCCGAACACGACCGACAATACGGCAAACCACAGGATCAGCAACAGGATAAGAGTCCGCTTCCCTTTTATCTTTACACTCTTCATTTTCGTCCCCCGAAAAACCGTTTTCATTGAAAGAATATTCTTTTATCGGCGGCAAAATGCACAAAAACTTTGAAATATATTTAGAATGTATTTTCGCTCCGGCTGTGTTACAATGATAAAAAAATAACGGAAGAGGTGTTTTGATGTTATATAAAAAGAATGCGGAAAAGGAGCTGTCGCGTAAGCTCTTCGCCGCTCCGACCTCCGAATACAGAGGCACGCCGTTCTGGGCATGGAACAACCTGCTCACCAAAGAGGAGCTGTGCCGTCAGATCGACGTATTCAAGGAAATGGGACTCGGCGGTTTCCACATGCACGTGAGAACGGGGCTTGAAAACGAATATCTGAGCGACGAATATATGGAGCTCATCAAAGCCTGCGTGGAAAAAGCAAAAGACGAAAAAATGCTCGCGTGGCTCTACGACGAGGATCGCTGGCCCTCGGGCGCGGCGGGCGGTATCGTGACCAAGGAAGAAAAATACCGCGCAAGGAACCTTCTTTTCACCAATAAAAAAGACGCCGCGCTTCATCTGAACGAAGACGCGTGCGCCGCGGGCGGCAGAAGCGGCAAGGGAAAGCTCCTCGCCTGCTACGATATCGTACTCGATGCCGACGGTTATCTTACCTCCTACAAGCGGATCGGTGAGAACGATGAGGCGCAAGGACAGAAATGGTACGCCCTGCTCGAGATACATCAGCCCTCCGGCTGGTACAACGACAAGACCTACGTCGATACGCTCTCCAAAGAAGCCATCGAGCGTTTCATCGAAGTGACCCACAAGAAATATAAAGAAACGGTGGGCAACGAATTCGACAAGACCGTGCCCGCCATCTTCACCGACGAGCCGCAGTTCACCCGCAAACAGACGCTCCGCAATTCCGTGACCGCGGAGGATACGGATATCTGTATGCCGTGGACGGACAAGGTGCCCGAGCTTTACCAAGAAGCCTACGGCGCGGATATCTTTGAGACGCTGCCCGAGGTCTTCTGGGATCTGCCCGGCGGCAAGCCCTCCGTTGCCCGTTACCGTTATCACGATTTCATCGCCGAGCTCTTCGCAAGCTCCTTTGCCGACACCGTGGGCGGATGGTGCAGAGAAAACGGCCTGTATCTCACGGGCCACATGATGGAGGAGCCTTCGCTCCGGAGCCAGACCGCCGCGCTCGGCGAAGCCATGCGCTCCTATCGCAGCTTCGGCATCCCCGGTATCGACATGCTCTGCAACAGCCATGAATTCACCACCGCGAAGCAGGCGCAGTCCGCCGCGCATCAGTTCGGTTACGAGGGCGTTCTCTCCGAGCTGTACGGCGTGACCGGCTGGGACTGCGATTTCCGCACCTATAAGCATCAGGGCGACTGGCAGGCGGCTCTCGGTATCACCGTAAGAGTACCGCATCTTTCGTGGTACGCGATGGCAGGCGAAGCCAAGCGCGACTATCCCGCCTCCATCCATTACCAGTCCCCGTGGTATAAGGAATATTCCGCGATCGAAGACCACTTCGCGAGAGTGAACACCGCCATGACCCGCGGCAAGCCCGTGGTCAAAGTCGCCGTGATCCATCCGGTCGAGAGCTTCTGGCTCCATTGGGGCCCGAACGACCGTTCCGAGCTGTTCCGCTCCGACGTGGACGCGCGTTTCAAAGATCTTACGACGTGGCTGATCGAAGGCAGCATCGACTTCGACTTCATTTCCGAGTCGCTCTTCCCCACGCTCTGCGGCAAAGCGGGAGCGCCCTTAAAGGTCGGCAAGATGGAATACGACGCCGTGATCGTGCCGGGCTGTGAAACGCTGCGGAGCACCACGCTCGAACGTCTGGAAGACTTCAACGCCGCGGGCGGCAGACTTCTTTTCTTAGGCTCCGCACCCACGCTCGAAAACGCCGTTCCCTCCAAGCGCGGCGAAGCGCTTTACAATAAGGCGGCCAAAGCGGAATTCTCCCGTTCCGCCGTACTCACCGCCCTGGATAATACGAGAGCCCTCACCATACGCTGCGCCGACGGCAGGCTCTCCGATAAATTCATCTATCAGCTCCGCAAAGACAACGACTGCTCGTGGCTCTTCATCTGCCCCGACCGCGAGCCCGGCAACAAGGATCTGGATCAGAAGGACGATCTCCGTATCACGCTCAACGGCGAATTCGCGGCAGAGGAATGGGATACCGAAACGGGCGAAGTCAAGCCCGTCGCCGTAGCCTACGTTAACGGCAAGACCGTTGTTTCCAAGGTGCTTTACGGCTACGATTCCATGCTTCTGAGGCTCACCGAGGGTAAGGGCGAAGCGCTCCCGTTCACGCAGAATGAAACGAGTCTCACGGAAGAAAGAGCCGTAAAGGAGCAGGTAAGCTTCACGCTCTCCGAGGACAACGCTCTCCTGCTCGACATCGCAGAATATAAACTCGACGGCGAAGAGGACTTCTCCCCCGCGGATGAGATCCTGCGTCTCGATAATATCTGCCGCGACCGCGCGGGCTACCGCAGAAGAGGCGGTCACGTCGTACAGCCGTGGGCGCTTCCGAAAGAGCAGCCCACCCGCGAGATCACTCTGAAATTCACTTTTGAAAGCGAAATAGACTACGAGGGCGCCGTGCTCGCGCTCGAGGACGCCGCCAAGGCGAAGATCGTATTCAACGGCAAAACCGTTCCCTCCGATATCAAGGGTACCTTCGCCGATATCACGATATTCAAGGTAGCCCTTCCCGCGATCGTCAGGGGCGTAAACGAACTGCTCGTGACGCTTCCCTTCGGCACGCGCACCAACACCGAGGCTATGTTCATTCTCGGCAAATTCGGCGTAAAAGTGAACGGCAGAAAAACGACCGTCACCGCCATGCCCGAAAAGATCGGCTTCGGCGACCTCACTTCTCAGGGCTTCCCGTTCTTCGGCGGCAATATCACCTATCATCTGAAAGCCAAAAGCAAAGGCGGTGAGCTGAACGTGCAGGCCTCCGACTACCGCGGCGCGCTCGCTGCCGTGGACGTGGACAAAAAGAGAGCGGGTAGGATCATCTACCCGCCGTATATCCTTACCGTGAACGGTCTTGAAGACGGTGTTCACGACGTTGACGTGACCGTATTCACACACCGCTACAATCAGTTCGGTCCCGTGCATCTTGTCAACACCAAAGAGAGCTGGCACGGCCCCGGAGCGTGGAGAAGCGGCTGGGAAAACTGGAGCTACGAATACGTGCTCCGTCCCACGGGCCTCATCAAATCCCCGCTGTTCGGCTGAAAGCTCAGTCGTCCGTTTCGGTAAAACCGAGCGCTTCGAGAGGGTCGATCAGATCGCCGTTTTTCCGTATCTCAAAATGGATATGGCTCTCCTCTTTGGCTTCCACGGGGATCGTGCCGACGACGCCGATTACCGTATCGGCTTCCACGGAGCTGCCTTCGGGCAGGATGTCTTCGTCGGCAAGCCCGGATATTCTTGAGACATACCCCGAGCCGTGGTCGATCTCGATGCTGTTTCCCCATACCGTATCGCACAAAACCGCCGTTACCTTCCCGGGTGCGGCGGCTTTTATCTGCCCGCCGGGCTCACAGGTGATATCCACGCCGTTGTGCGTGCGGTAATCCGCCATCGTATCGGAAAACACGGGCAGCCCCATGCTGTAATCTTTGCCGAGATTCCCGTTGACGGGCAGAGAGAAACGGATATCTCCGGCTTCGGCAGTCTCGCTCGTTTTCTCTTCGAGCGTTTCGGAATCGTTATCGAATACCTCCGCGGCGGGCGGCTCGGTCACGGGCGCGGAGGGTGCCTCCGACACCGGCTGTACCTGCGAAACGGGATCCGATACCTTGACCTCGGGGACTTTTTCATGGAAAACGGGATCGTTCACGTTCTTATAGGTCGTTTTCTCCCCGGTCGTGCTTTCGGTCGAAAGCGGAGCCGTCGACGTGTTCATGGCGCTGATCCCCACGGCGCTCGCGGCCAGCAGACACACGCCGAGAGCGATATAAAGCGCTCTGCCGCCGAGCATGGTTTTTATACTTTTTTTGTTTTCATCGTTTATCATCATTTCTGCGATACCTCCGCTGATGATTTTGCCCCGAAAACGGAAAAATATGCGCAAAAAAAATTTTTCACAAAAACAAAACAAATGTTTGCATTTTCAGAACATTTGTGCTATACTTTTAACGATAGCAATATCGTAGGGAGGAAAAATCATGGCGGAACTCAACAATACACAGAAAAAGATATATGAATTCTTAGCGGAACGCTCACAGGGCGGCGTGCCCCCGTCGGTAAGAGAGATCTGCAAGGCGGTGGGGCTTAAATCCACCTCCACCGTGCAGGCGCACCTCGACGCCCTCGAAAAAGCGGGCTATATAGAAAGAGACCCGATGCTCAAACGCAGCATCCGCGTCAAGGGGCAGGATATGAGCGTTACCAACGTGCCGCTGATCGGTACGGTCACGGCAGGTATGCCCATTTTAGCCGTGGAAGCCATCGAGGGCTACGTTCCCTATGCGGGAGAAGAAAGCTCCGATAAGCCTCTTTTCGCTCTCAAGGTAAGGGGCGACAGTATGATAAACGCCGGCATTCTGAGCGGCGACATCATCATCGCGGAAAAGACCCCGGCGGCGGCCAACGGCGAGATCGTAGTTGCGCTCATCGGCGACGAAGCGACCGTGAAGCGTTTTTATAAGGAAGACGGTCATTTCCGTCTGCAGCCCGAAAACGACGACTACGCCCCGATCATCACGAACGAGCTCATCATCCTCGGCAAGGTCGTATCGCTGATACGGTATTTCTGACGTAACGCAAATCACAATAAACGTTTTCCAAAAGGCACGCGGATCTTTTCTGTGTGCCTTTTGTGTTTTTCTGCCGGACGATAAATTTTTGTTTGAAGAGCTTCCGCGGAGGGACTTATCGTAGTACAATGTTTCCTTTAAAACTTTACATTATTATTTCGGGATAGAGATGCTTGAGTTTATTCCTTGCATCAGATGTTGAAAATTGCCATGAGACACCTTTCTGCATAGCATTTCTATTGCAGCTCCATGCTTTTAAT
>JAZLHN010000152.1:0-2778 GCA_045616815.1 Acutalibacteraceae bacterium | reverse complement strand
AAATAAAAATAAACGATACCGCCGGAGTGTCCGGGAACGAAGATTATACCTGCGGACTTACAGAGGAGATATCCTACCGGAATTATTTCTGTGAATGCCCTGGGGCGGGCGTGCTTACCTGCGGCGATATCAAAACCGTGTTCCGCTTCTACGCGGGCGCGGCAGCCGAAAACGTCCCGCGGGAGATTTCCGAAGGCGACATCCTGATCTGCCGCTCGAAGATCCCGGAGGACGTCGTACCGGAAAAATTCGAACAAATTATCGTCGTTTCCGGCAGAACGGAACAGCCCGGTCTGCCCGAAAACGCTTTTCTCACCGCCGACACGGGCGGTGTGACCGTAAAATACGACTGCAAGGAGGGAAATTATGCCCTTGATCGATGAAGACGCTCTGGTCAAAAAGCTCAAAGCGCCCGTTTCGGATAATATCTGGCTCATCTTCGGCGACGACGGTTATCTGAAGGATCATTACTGCAAAAAGCTTACCGACGCCTGTGTGAACGCCGATCTGCAGGTATTCAATTTCCACGTGTACAACGACGACGAAAAGGAACTCGCCGACATTTTCGCCGACGCGGACAATCTGCCCGTTATGAGCGACAAGACCTGCCTGCTCGTAAGAAATTACCCCCTGTGCGAGCTCGGGAAAAATCAGCTCGAAGAATTTGAAAATAAATTGAAAAACGTTCCCGACACGACGGTACTGATCTTTTTTTACAATACCTTTGAACTTTTCGACGGAAAAAACGTCGTATCAAAATGGTCGGAGACCGTAAGGATCCTCTCCTCTCTCGGCGTGGCGGTCAATCTTTCCCACCGCTCGCAGAACAAGATCGCCAAAATGCTCGTTTCCCGCGCGCCTTCCCGCGGCACGGTGATCGGGGAAGCCGAGGCGCAGTATCTCGTGGACACCGTGGGCGACGATATGCAGACGCTGCTGAATGAATTCAACAAGCTCTGCGCCTATTCCTGCGGACAGCCGGTCACGAAACAGATGATCGACGAGATCGCCGTCAAAAGCATCGACGCCAACGTTTTCGACATCAGCGCCGCGATCCTTTCCGGCAAGACCGACAAGGCCTTTGCGGTAACGAACGAACTCCTTCGCACGAAAACGCCCGTGCAGCCCATCATCGGCGCGCTCGCAAGCACGTTCGTCAACCTTTACCGCTACAAGACCGCTTCCGCCGCCGGGCACACCTACGAAGAGATCGCCTCTCCGTTCGGCTATAAGGGCAACTACGGCTATTCCTTCCGTCAGCTCTCGCCGTACGTTGCGAAGATCCCCGCCGGAGGCATCCGGGAAGCACTCGACGTCCTTCTCGAAACCGATACCAAGACGAAATCCACGGCATTCGACCCGACGACCCTGATGTCGGAGCTTATTGCCAGACTTTCACAGTGCTGCAGAACGAGGTAAAGAAATGCTTCATACCGACAGAGTGATCCTGACAGAAGGACGCTACGATAAAATAAAGCTCTCGAACGTGACCGACGCGCTGATCCTCACAACGGAGGGCTTCGGCATATTCAACGACCGCGAAAAGCAGACGCTCATCAAAAAGACCGCTGCCCAAAAGGGACTCATCATCGTCACCGATTCGGACGCCGCAGGCTTCAAGATACGAAATTTTATTAAAAACATAGCCAAAAACGCCGACATCCTCCACGTTTACATCCCGGACGTTTTCGGGAAGGAAAAACGCAAGGAAGAAGCCTCCAAAGAGGGAAAACTCGGCGTCGAGGGCATCGACAATGATCTGCTCGTAAACGCCCTGCTCCGCTCGGGTGCTTTCACCGAAACGGAGCGAACGAAAAAAAACGAAATAACGACCGCCGACCTTTATGAAGCGGGGCTGACCGGCACGCCGGGCTGTACGGAGAGACGCCGCAGGCTGCTCGTTTCCATGGGACTTCCGGCAAGACTGACGGGCGCGTCGTTTCTCTCGGTGCTCAATTCTTTTCTTACCTACGACGATTTTATCAAGAAAACGGAAGAGCTTTCCGATTGACAAACCGCCTTTTGAGGCGTTACAATAAGACCGGACAAGGAAGTGATATCGCTTTGAAAAAACGGAAAACAAAATATATAGGGCTGCTTCTCGCCGTTGTGATCGCGATAAGTGTTCCTTTGGGCGTATACGCCGTCAAAAACGGTATAGCGCCGACCTCTTCCTCCGGCGGATATTTTTCCGCGGTGGCAGACAGAATGGATTTCTCGCTCGATAAGACCGAATTCACGTTCACAAAAACCGCCGACGGCGTTCAGACCTTTCTTCTTACAACAACGCTGACTCTCAAAAAAGGCGAACCGGACATTTACGCGTTTATCGACAGCGTGGATATCGCGGGCATGAACTGCAATTACGTTCTGTTTACTCCCGACACTGAAAACGGCGATGAAAGCACACCGGAAGATCTCGTGATACGCACCGACCGGGAGCTTCGCTGGAACGTGGAGATATCCGTGGATATCGCGGCGAAAACGCAGATATCCCCCGAGCTCACCATTGACTTCGCTTCGGGCCTTACCGAAGATACGGCAGACGAACACCGGATGAGCATTCCCTTAAAAATAACCGTTAAATGAAAAAGGGGATGTAAAAAAAGCGAAGATCGTATAAAACCAAACAAAATAGGGGATTTTTCAAAAGCAAAAGCCTGAAAACACCCCTTAAAACAACTTGGATACAAAAAAACAATTATTTATTGTGTTTTATACTACGGACAAACTTCGCCTCTCGACGTACTTTTGTACGCCTTCGGGCAAGCAAAAGCA
>JAZLHN010000151.1:0-17551 GCA_045616815.1 Acutalibacteraceae bacterium | reverse complement strand
GCCCACGAAGTCGATGCGCTTATCCGTCCGCGGGTCGCCGATGCCGAAGATCGGCTCGTTCACGAGCTTTTGCAGAAGAGAGACGTCGAGGCTCCCCACTACGTCGTTTTCGTCCGACAGACCTTCTTTGAGCGTGCATTTGTACCAGGTATCCTTATAATAAAAACCGAACGTATGCCGTTTTTCAGGCGCGTAGGCGGCATCCTTTTTCTCAACGTCGAATACTTCTCCGAGACGGTCGAAAAGCTCCTCGTCGGAATGGCCGTTCGTATCCTTCAGAAGGCGGTTATAGTCGAGGATCTTTAAGTCCTCGGCGCGGAAATACACGGCGAGGAAGAAATTGAATTCCTCCGTCCCGTCGTATCCGGGATTTTCGGCGCGGCGTTTGATGGCTACCTTTACGGCGGAGGCGGCGCGGTGATGGCCGTCGGCGATATAAAGACTGTCGATCCTTTTAAAAGCGGCCTGCAGTGCCGAAACGTCTTTCTCATCGCTTACGACCCATACGGTGTTCTTTACGCCGCCGTCGGAAACGAAGTCGTATTCGGGCTCGGTCACGGTGTAGCGGTTCATGATGAGATCCACCGCGGGATCGCGGCGGTAGGCGAGGAAAATGGGGCCCGTGTTCGCGTCGCAGGTGTCTACGTGACGGATGCGGTCTTCCTCCTTGTCGGCGCGGGTGAGCTCGTGGCGCTTGATCACGCCGTTCAGATAATCATCCACGGACGCGCAGCCTACGAGACCGGTCTGGATCACCGATCCCATCTGCTGACGGTAAATATAGAGCTTCGGTGTCTGTTCCGTAAAGCATATCCCGTTCGTTTCGAGCTTTTTCAGATTTTCGGCGGCTTTTTTGTACACCTCGTCCGCGTAAAGATAGGTATCGCGCGGCAGGTCGATCTCCGCCTTGTCCACGTGCAGGAAAGAATACGGAGCGTCTTTCGCTTTTTCGCGCGCTTCGTCGGAATTCATGACGTCGTAAGGAAGCGCCGCCACTTTCGCTGCGAATTCCTTTTTCGGGCGGATGGCCTTAAAGGGTCTGATCACTGACATAAATGCTCCTCCGTTAATTACAATTATAGAAATAAACGTTGTCTTCACCGGGCAGGAGGATCACTCCGGCCGTGTCCTTCACGCATACGAAATACGTGCTTTCGCTCCATACCGGGAGCATGACGGCATTGTCGGCGACGGCGCGGCATACGTTTGCGAGCGAGGTGTCCGCGTCTTCCTCCGAAGCGCTGCCGAGGGCCTTCACCGCGAGGTCGAAAGCCTCGTCGTCCGTGCCGAATATGTTTTGCGAGGAAGCGGTGGTGAATTGCAAAAAGAAATCCTCCGCCGAAGCCGAAGAGGCCGCCACGGGATAAAAAGCGATATCGTAGTCGCCGTTCTTTACGTCGCGCTTGAGTTCCTCCGCCGACATGGAAACGACGTTGATATTGAAGCTCGTGCCGAAGATCTTCTGCCAGCTCTGGAGCTGCTTTTTGAGCATGAATTCATGGCGGGCTTCGCATTTGAGCGAGACCGTCACCGAGCTGATCCCGGCTTTTTCGAGAGCCGCCGAGAGCACGGAAACGGCTTTGGTTTCATCGAAGATAACGCTGCCCGTGAAGCCGGAGTGAACGGCGGCGGGCAGGGGAGAATGAACGGGTGTTCTTTCGGCGCGGGAGGCGACTTTTTCCGTGTCGGTCGCGAGCAGGAACGCCATCCTTACCGAAACGTCGGACAGCGGCTCGCTTTTTTCGTTGAGAATGAACGCGCGGGTCTTGTCGGCGGTCGAGAATACGACGTTCTTTTTGGAGACTCCGAAGCTTTCGAGCTGCGCTTCGTTCATATATGCGCCGGTGTAATCGCCGTCGCGCAGCGCGGTGAATACCGAATCATCGCTGTCATTGACGTAAAATCTCACCACGTCCGCCTGCGCTTCGTGTGCGCCCGTGTAATCGGGGTTTTTGGTGATCCGGTATGCGCCGTCATCGAAATAAGAGAGATAAAACGGACCGTTGGAAAGGAAATCCTTGATGAAAATGCCGTATCTGCCGCCCGTGGCGTTGAAAAACGTTTCATTGCACGGCATACACAGCGGTTCGGCGAGAACGTAAAGGAAATCGTTCTGCGGCTGGCTGAGGGTGATCTGAAGCTCGTCGGCGGACAGCGCTTTGATGCCGAGCGAGTCGAGTCCCGCTTCTCCCGTGGCGACGGCGGCGGCCCCCGCGACGGCGGAGAGCTTATAAGCGTCCGCGGCGCCCATGGCGGGATCGAGAGCGCGTTTCAGACCGAATTCGAAATCGTAAGCCGTGACGCGCAGGTCGAAGTTTTCCGGCAGCTTGCCTTCGAGCTCCTTTTCCGCGTTGGAGGTCAGATGCCATTTGGCGTCCGCTCTTATGCGGAAGGTGTAGGTCAGTCCGTCGGGCGATACCGTCCAGCTTTCGGCCGCTCCCGGTACGAGCCCGCCGTTTTCATCGGGATAAACGAGCCCCTCAAAGCAGTTGCGTACGATGATCCTTGCCGTTGTGTCGGAAGCGACGGTGGGGTCGAACGTGCCCGCCTTTTCCCGGACGGCAAAATAAAACGCCTTTACGTCCGTTCCCCCGCAGGAGGAGAACAGAGACAAAAGCAGGAGAATACATAGGATGGAAGATAAAATTTTCGGTGCTTTCATGTGTTTATACCTGCCGAAAGAACATAAAATCTGAATCAATTTTATATTGTAGCAGAAGAATCGGTTTTTTTCCATATTTTTTTGATTATTTTCCGTTTTCTTTTTTGAAAAGAAAAAAGCTCCCGAGAATTTTTTGTTGCAAAAAAATAAACCGTATGTTACAATCAAAGTGTCCTTTTTGAACAAAAATATTAAGAAAGAGGGAAAAAAGATGAAAAAAATATCCAAAATCATCGCCGTACTTCTTGCCGTGCTGATGACGGCGTCGGTTCTTTCCGTGGCTGCTTTCGCAGAGGAAGATCCCTATGCCGCTCTGAAAGAGGGCACCGGCTACGTCGCGATCGGCGACAGCTTCACCCGCGGTTACGGCGCAGGCACCAACTGGCAGAATGAGATCTATCTCAACGACTCCTACGGCAATTACGAATGCCGCAACGTAGGCGGTTCTTATCCGAATCTTGTCGCCGAGGCGTTCGGTCTCAACGCGCCCGCCGATATCCGCGATACGGACGCTAAAATGTGGCCTCTCGCGCACGACGCCGTTTCCACCGCGTACGTCCTTGACCTTCTCGGCATCGACGACGGCTTCCGTGACGATGAATTCACCTATCATTATTCCTATCAGATGGAACGCTACGAAACGGATCTCCGTTACTTCGGCGATCCTCAGAGCTTCAATCTTGAAGGTACCGGCGCTTACGGCCAGACCGGTGAGATCATGAGCGTCCGCGAAATGATCAATAACGCGAGTCTCATCACCATCGAGCTCGGTCAGTCCGATATCATCTACAAGGCTCAGCTCTTCGGTCTCAACACGCTGAATATGAGCGATATCGCAAGCCTTCCCGGCGGCGTTGCCCATATCATCGAGCTGCTCTGGAACTATTTTGATTACTGGAAGGATGCTTATCCGCTTCTTCTCGACTACATCAAGGAAAACAATCCCGATGCCAAGGTCGTTCTCGTAGGCACCGCCAATCCCATCAAGGATGCCAAGCTTACGGATGATATCGGTATCAAGATCGGTTCCATTCTTAACGTGATCTTCGATGCGATCAACGCCGAGACCAAAAAGTGCGCTCTTGAGTACGGCTATATGTTCGTTGATATTTCCGACGTGGAAACGCCCACCTCGATATCGAAGAATTCCATCGGCTACATCCTGTCCATCAGCGATGAGACCGAATACGCTCTCGTAGCGCATCCCACGGCGAAGGGCTATACGCAGATCGCCGACAAGGTCATCGAGACCGTGAACGCGGAACTCGAGCAGGATGCCGCGAAGGAACAGCTTGCCGGCGCAAAGGGGATCAAGGCTTTCTTTGAGGCGCTTTTCGCTCTGTTCAAAGCGATCTTCGCGAAGCTCGCTCTGATTTTCTGAGTTTTCTTCATACAGTAAATACTTTTGCCGGAGGGGAATTTGCTTCCCCTCCGTTTTTTTCGGCTATCAAAAATCCGTCAAGCCTCTTTCTTTTTTCTTTTTGGCGTGATATAATGAAAAAAATATTTATTTTCGGAGAAAATATGGAATCTTTGATCTATATCCTGATTGCCATGGGTGCGGCGATCCTGCTTCTGCTGATCGCGGTGCTCGTGTGCCTGCTCAAAAACCGGAACGGCGCCGCGACCGGAAAACTGCAGTCGGACGTCGAGAATCTCACCGGAAACGTTCTGTCGCTGAACAGTGAATCGACGGCCCGAAACGAAGCTCTGCGTGCCTCTCTCACCAACGCCGTGGGCGAAATGGGGAAAAAAGTGGACGAGCTTTCGCAGCGCAGCTTTCAGACCGCGCTCGGCACCATGAAGGCGATCGGCGAAATGCGCGAAAAGACAGAGGCGTCCGATAAGGAGCAGACCGCGGCGGTGGCCTCCGCGGTGGAAAAATTACAGCTTTCCAACGAAAAGAAGCTCGACGAAATGCGCGCCGTGGTGGACGAAAAGCTCACGGGCGTGCTCACCGAACGGCTCGATTCCTCCTTCAAAACGGTGTCGGAACAGCTCGGCAACGTTTATAGATCGCTCGGCGAAATGCGGGAGATATCCGGAGGCATTTCGGCTCTCAACCGTGTGCTGGCCGGCGTGAAGACCCGCGGCACCTGGGCGGAAGGACAGCTCGAAACGATCCTCGACCGCACCATCCCCGGTATGTACGTAAAGAATTACCGCCCGAACGACAGCCGGGACGTGGTGGAATTCGCCGTGAAGATCCCGTCGCAGGACAGCGGCGATATCACCTATATGCCGATCGACTCGAAATTCCCGATGGAGGACTATCTGCGGCTCTGCGACGCCTCCGACGCCGCCGATGCCGAGGGCATGAAAGCCGCGCGCAAAGCGCTCGAAGCGCACGTGCTCATGCAGGCGAGAGCCGTCGGCAAATATATCGAGCCTCCCGCGACCACGCCGTTCGCCGTGATGTATCTCGCCACCGATTCTCTCTACGCGGAGATCGTTTCCTCCAAAGAAAACATCGTGGACAGAGCGCACGACGAATTCAGCGTCCTCATCGCGGGGCCCTCCACCGTCACGGCGCTTCTCTCGTCGCTCGCGATGGGCTTCCGCACGGCGGCGCTCAACGAAAAGGCGGGCGAGGTCATGGACCTTTTGGCAACGGCAAAATCCCAGTACGGAAAATTCGCCCTCGCTCTCGACGCGGCGAAAAAGAAGATCGACGCCGCCTCCCGCAGCATCGACGACGCACAGAAGCGCAACGATATTATATTGAAAAATCTCAAAAGCGTGGAAAGCTCCGGCGATCCGGAACTGGAAGCGGAAATTCTGATCGGAAATATTGAATAATACATATATTCATTCGGAAAGGAAGAAAAATATGAAACACGCAGACATAGTCTCTCAGCTTTCCCTGGAAGAAAAAGCAAAGCTCTGCTCGGGCAGGGATTTCTGGCACCTGAACGGCGTTGAACGCCTCGGCCTCCCCGAGATCATGGTGTCCGACGGTCCTCACGGGTTGAGAAAACACAACGATAAGAAAGAAAAGACCGATATCATGGGCTCGGTGCCCGCCGTATGTTTCCCCACGGCGTCGGCGACCGCCTGCTCGTGGGATGAAGACCTTCTGTATGAAATGGGAGAAGCTCTCGGCGACGAGTGCAGAGCCGAAAAGATCTCCGTTCTTTTAGGCCCCGGCATGAACATCAAGCGTTCTCCGCTGTGCGGCAGAAACTTCGAGTATTTCTCCGAGGATCCTTTCCTTGCCGGAAAAATGGCGGCGGCGTTCATCAAGGGCGTGCAGTCCAAGGGCGTGGGCACGTCTCTGAAACATTTCGCGGCGAACGATCAGGAGACCCGCCGTATGACCATCGACACCATTGCGGACGAAAGAACGCTGCGCGAAATTTACCTCGCGGGCTTTGAAAACGCCGTAAAGGACGGCAAGCCCTGGACGGTGATGAACGCCTATAATAAACTGAACGGCTATTTCTGCGCCGAAAACGAATGGCTTCTCACCGAAGTTCTGCGTAAGGACTGGGGCTTCGACCGTGTGGTCGTGACCGACTGGGGCGCAGAAAACGTGATGGAAGACGGTATCGCCGCGGGACAGAACCTTGAAATGCCCGGTTCCAACGGTCTCGGCGCTTCCAAGATCGTGAAAGCCGTAAAAGAGGGAAGACTCGACGAAAACAAGCTCGACGAACGGGTGGATGAGATCGTCGACCTCATCCTGAAAGCAAAAGAAACGCTCGGCGACTACGCTTATTCCGCCGTACAGCACAATGCGAAGGCGCGTAAGATCGCCGAAAACTGCATGGTGCTGCTCAAAAACGACGACGATATCCTGCCGCTCGATAAGAATAAAAAAATCGCCGTGATCGGCGAAATGGCGCGTTCTCCCCGCTATCAGGGCGCGGGCTCCTCGCAGATCAATCCCACGCAGGTGGACTGCGCGTTCGACGCGCTCATGGCCAAGGGCTTAAAGCTCGTTTACGCGCGCGGCTACGATAAAACGAAGTCCCTCACCGACGTGAATATGCTCAGAGAGGCGGTCGATACCGCCAAGGCGTGCGATACCGCGGTCGTGTTCATCGGCCTTACGGACGAATACGAGTCCGAGGGCTTCGACCGGGATACGCTTGCCATCCCCGTCAATCACGTCGATCTTGTGAACGCCGTGGTGAATGCGAATCCGAACACCGTAGTCGTGCTCTCCGGCGGCTCTCCCATCGAAATGGACTGGGCGGATAACGTAAAGGGTATCCTCAACGCCTATCTCGGCGGTCAGGCGGGCGGCGGCGCGGTCGCGAACCTGCTCACAGGCGAAGCCAATCCCTCCGGCAAGCTTGCCGAGACCTATCCCATGAAGCTTTCCGATACCCCGGCTTACAAATATTTCCCCGGCGGCAGAAAGAACGTGCAGTACCGTGAAAGCCTGTACGTCGGCTACCGCTATTACGATAAAGTCAAAAGGGAAGTCCGCTGGCCCTTCGGCTACGGCCTTTCCTACACGAAATTCGAGTATTCGGGCTTAAAGCTCTCCAAAAAGACGATCAAGGACACCGATACGCTCACCGTTTCCTTTAAGATAAAGAACGTGGGCGGCGTCGCGGGCGCGGAGATCGTGCAGGTGTACGTGAACGATATCGAGTCCACCGTGTTCCGTCCCGAAAAGGAGCTCAAGGGCTTCAAAAAGGTCTTCCTTGCTCCCGGCGAGGAGCAGACCGTGGAGATCGTTCTCGACAAACGCTCGTTCGCTTACTATAACGTGAATATCCACGACTGGCACGTCGAGACCGGCGATTTCAATATCCTCGTCGGCGCTTCAAGCCGTGATATCAAGCTCAAGGCCAAGGTAAAGGTCAATTCTACCGCGGGTGAGGTCGAGATGCCCGATTTAAGAGAGACCGCGCCGTCCTACTACACCGGCGATGTGCAGAATATCTCCGACGACGAGTTCCGGGCGCTGATCGGCAGAGAGATCCCCGATCCCGAAGCGGTCGACGCGAAGATCACCATCAACAACGCGCTCGAGGACGCCAACGGTACGCCGATCGGCAGAAAGATCAATTCGCTTCTTACAGGCGTTTTTAAGGCGATGTCCAAGGGCAACGCTTCGCAGGAGAAGATGATGACCTCCATGGCGCTCCAGATCCCGATCCGCTGCTTCATTTCCATGAGCATGGGCGTGTTCAGCGAGGATATGGCGGAGGGGCTCTGCAAGATCCTCAACGGCGAAGGCACCTTAAAGGGCATCGGACAGATCCTCGGCGGCATCGGAAACGCCGTACAGAACATCGGTCTGCTGATGAAGTCCATCTAAAGTGAAGAAAAATATATGAATGAAAAATTCCACGGCATCGTTCCCGCGCTGCTCACACCGTTCTGTGCGGACGGCAGCGTGAATTACAAAGCGCTGAAACAGCTCGTGCGGTATAATCTCGACAAGGGCGTGAGTGGCTTCTACGTCTGCGGCTCCACGTCCGAGGCGTTTCTGCTCACCGCCGACGAGCGGAAGAATATCCTTGAGACCGTGCTCGAAGAGAACAACGGACAGGGCTTCATCATCGCCCACGTGGGGCAGATCGGTGAAGCGCACGCCATCGACCTCGCGAAGCACGCCAAGGCCGCGGGCGCGGACGCGGTAAGCTCCGTTCCGCCTTTCTACTACGGTTTCTCCTTCAACGAAATAAAGAACTATTATTTCGATATCGCCGACGTGGGACTTCCCGTATTCATCTACAATTTCGTCGCGGCGGGCGGCGCGAAGCTCTCCACCGACAATTTCAGGGAGTTCCTTTCCGATAAGCGCTTTATCGGCGTGAAGCATACGAGCAGCGATTTCTATATGCTCGAACGCTTAAAAGCTTTCCGTCCGGACGCGGTGATCTTCAACGGCTTCGACGAAATGTGCCTGTCCGGTCTCGTCATGGGCGCGGACGGCGCCATCGGAAGCACTTACAATTTCATGGCGGAGAAATTCATCGCCATCGAAAAGGCTTTCCGCGCGGGCGATATCGCCGCGGCGCAGGCGGAACAGAAAAAGGCGAACAACATCATCGAGGCGCTTATTAAGGTGGGCGTTATGCCCGGAGAAAAGGTGCTTTGCCGCTATCTCGGTATAGACCTCGGCACCTGCCGCAAGCCGTTCTCCGTGCTCACTCCCGAGCAGGAGGAAACGCTCATCAAGATTTATGAAGCAAACAAATAAAACGATATAAGAAAGAGGCTGTAAAAAACGGAAGTTTTCTACAGCCCTTTTTTTTAGAGTTTTTTGTGCGGATCAGAGATTTTCGTTTTTGAGCTCGTCGGCGGTGTTGTATTTCTTTATCTTGTTCATGGAATAGATCATGCTTGCGAAAACGACCGCGAATACGCTGACGACCGCGATGAGGATCTGCGTCCACGGGAGCGAAAAGCTCATGTCGAAGCCCGAATAGCCCACCACGTAATAGATCACGAACGTGACGGCGAACGATACGGGCAGACCGATGGCAAGGCTTTTAAAGCCGTAGAGCAGCGACTCGAAGTTCGTCATGCGGCGGAAGCCCTTCGGGGACATGCCGACGGATTTGAGCATCGCCAGCTCTCTGCGCCGCAGCATGATATTGGTGGAAACGGTATTGAATACGTTCGCCGCGGCGATCAGCGAAATGAGCGTGATGAAGCCGTAGGAGAACACCGAAATGAGCGTGATGAGCGCCTTGGTGGATTCATCGTCGCTTGCGTTGTCGGAGATCTGCACGCCCGCGCGGTCGATGGTGTCGGCAAGCATTTTTTCGTAAACGGCGGCGTGGTCGGCGGCCTTGTAAAAGCCGTAGTAGGTCAGCTCTTCCGGTGCGCCGCCGAGCACTTCGGTGACCCTTGCTTCGGGATAATAAAGGCAATAGCCGTTGGGGGAGAGATAAAACGGGAGCTCGGTGATCTTTTTGCCGACGGAAAGCGTCAGCTTTTCAAACGCCTCGTCGAAGGGTACGGTATAATACCGGTCTTCCTCATAATTGTAAAATTGTGCTTCTCCCTTTTCGGTCATTCCGGAGAGGTAACCGGCGGGGTCGGAATAGATCGCGCTGAATGACGGGAGGTCGTAGGGGAAGGTATCGCTTTTCAGTACGGAGAAGGTATGGTAGGTCGATTTGCCGTCGACGGTTTCATACACGGACATATTGTCGAAGAGAAGTCCCATGGGCTTTTCGCCGCCGAAATAGGCTTCCGGCGAAACGCCGTTGAGCCGGCAGAGCTCCCTGAACGCCTCGTCCTCGATGAAGCCGACGCTGATGCCCGCTAAGGAGCCCTCTTCGCCGTCGGTCAGCTGCCTTTTTCCGTCTTCGGAAAGTTCGTCGGAGGAAATGAGAAAATCGGAAGCTCCCGTCACCATATATACCGCCTCGTCCACGCCGTCGGTGTTTGCGAGGATGGAAAGCGTTTCTTTGGCCTGTTCGGTCTCGCCGCCCGCGCAGTCCACGTAGGCGGAGACATCGTAGGTGATGTAATCCACTCCCATATCGAACGATTTCTTGAAATAGAAGCAGAGGGAAGATGCGGAGATGAACAGCACGAGGCTCATGGCGAGAGAAACTACCGTCGTGCGGTATTTTTTCTTATTGCGGGCGAAGTTCTTTTTCGCGAGCATCCCCTCGAAGCCGAAAAGCTTATACGTGAGCTTCCCGGTTTTTTCCTTCACGCCGTTTTCGGTGATATCGCCGGACATGCGGATCGCTTCGATCGCGGAGAGCTTCATGGAGCGGCGTATCGGGATGAGAGCGGATAAAACGACCGTAATAACGCCGATGAGCGCCGCCGCGATCAACGCCGGAGCGTTCGGGATCATTTTGATCGACACGGTTTCGGTCATGTCGTACATGCTGCCGGCGAGCACGGCGAACTGCGGCGCGAGCGCTCTGAACGTGACGGCGATGCCGCCGCATCCCGCGAGAAGGCCGAGCGGAACACCGAATACGCAGAGAATGAGCGCTTCCGTAAGCACGGAACGCTTCATCTGTTTTTTCGTCGCGCCTACGGAGCGCAGCAATCCGTACTGCTTCGTGCGTTCGGTCACGGAAATGGAAAACGAATTGTAAATGAGCGCGATCGAGCCCGCCATGATAATGAGGATGAGCACCGTGCCGAGACCGATGACGAGCGTATAGAAGGAGCTGCCCTTGTCCTTGGCCTCAAACATGAGCAGGTCGGAGTTTTCGCGGGTGATATAACCGTATTTTTCCTGCGCGGCGCGTGAGAAATCCCAATCGAAGAGGTCTCCGGCGTCTTTCAGCGTGAAATAAACGGCATAGCGGAGCGTTTCGTCCTCCTCGGGGAGCGTGAATGCACTGTAGCCCGGCTCCTCGTGGCGTTCCACCAGTCGGTCGGGGCGGGCGCATACGCCCACCACGGTGTAGGTGCGCTGCTTTACGTCCACAAGCTTTTCGTCGTTTCCTTTATAGGAGCTCATATCGAAGAGCTTTTCGCCGTCGTATTCGCGTGTGCCCACGTTCAGCGTCAGCGTATCGCCCACGCCGACATTTACTCTGCCGTTGGTGTACATATGGCGGGAGATCAGAAGCTCGTCCGCCTTTTCGGGCATCCGCCCCTCGATGAGGTGGAGCGGAACGAGGTCGGAAAAATTCTCACTCATGCCGCCGATATGGATATAGGGCATATATTCGTTGGCGGAGTCGATTTGAGCGAAGCCGATGTCCTGTAAGGTGGCGATATTTGTGAAATCCTTATCGGTCTTGAGAGCTTCGAGCGTTTTTGCGTCCATACCGATGAACTGCGCGTCGAACGAGCCCGTCGTCGCCTTCACCGATTCGATCATAAACTGCTGCCCGGAATAGAGCGATTCCGTCACGGCGGTGAACATCGCTACCGAGAGGATGATGCCTACGATGGTGATGAGCGTGCGCGTACGGTTCTTTTTGAGATTTTGCAGAGTGTATTTTGTGAATATGTTCATGGCTTACCTCTGCGTATCGTCTACGATCTTTCCGTCGGCGATGGTGATCACACGGTCGGCCTGCTTCGCGATCTCCTCGTCGTGGGTGATTACGATGAGCGTCTGTCCGTATGCGCGGTTGGAGGCCTTGAGCAGGTCGATGATCTCCTTGGAGTTCTTCGAGTCGAGGTTGCCGGTGGGCTCGTCCGCGAGCATCACGGCGGGGGAGTTCATGAGCGCCCGTCCGATGGACACTCTCTGCTGCTGACCGCCGGAAAGCTCGTTCGGCAGATGCTTTTCCCTGCCCGTCAATTTGAGCGTTTCGATGAGGGAGGCAAGGCGCTTTTCGTCCACCTGCCGTCCGTCCATGAGCACGGGGAGCGTGATATTTTCGGTGACGTTGAGCACCGGGATGAGATTGTAAAACTGATAGATGAGTCCCACCCTGCGGCGGCGGAAAACGGCAAGCTCCTCTTCGTTCTGCTTATAAACGTCCTTGCCGTCCACAAACACCTTGCCGGAGGTCGGCTTGTCCACGCCGCCTAAGATGTGCAGGAGCGTGGATTTGCCCGAGCCGGACGCGCCGATGATGGCGAGAAACTGCCCCTCGGGCACGGAGAAGCTCACGTTGTCGAGCGCTCTCACGGCGTTTTCGCCGCTGCCGTATATTTTACATAAGTTTTCGGTTTTCAGTATATCCATAGTATATTGCCTCCTTGATTTCGTGGCTATTATATATCCGAATGCCTGCCATTATCAAGGGAGATAAGGAAATAGTAAATGAAAATTAATAATATTTTAAAGTTAAGTACCAACCGGATATTCTATCTGAACAGAACGGTAAATTTTTGCTTGAACGCCGGAGGCGTTCAAACAAAAAAAGAGTTGAGAGTTGAAAGTTGAGAGTTGAGATAAGGAAATCGCTTGCGCGATTTGATTCTACCACTTGAAACTATTCACTTGTTCAACAACATTAAGAACGATATATTGTTATAGTTGCTCCCGTTTGTACCTGCTTTTATATAAACGGGTACGGGCGAAGCCCGTCCACATCTCAACTTTCAACTCTCAACTTTCAACTCTGGGCAGTTTAGCGGCGAAGCCGCTAAACTGCCATTTCCCGTTCGGATAAAAAACGGAAACCGTTTCCGATTTCCGTTTTGAAGTGAGTGTTTATTCAGTATTTCACGGCATAATCGTCGTGTTTTCCGTCCTCCGAAAAGGCTCCCGCGTCGTCCATGCGGAAATCGCGCAGTTTTTCGAGTGTGAAGGAAGCGGGATACGTCCCCACGCCGCAGGCGCCGGGCTCAAAGCGCACCGCCGCGCCGTTGAGGCTGCTGTTTTTTATAACGAAATTCTCGAACGGGGCTGAGAGGAGAAAAGCGTCCTTTGCTTTGCCGCAGAGCGTTACGCCGTCGAAGCAGATATTGCGCACGTAGGGCACGGGGCTTCCCTCGCGCCAACCGCGGTGGTATTTGTTGTCCGCGACGTATAAGATCACGACCGCCGGGCGCGTCTTTTCCGAACGCAGATCCTTGAACGTCACGTTTTTTATTTCCGCCGCGTGGGGGAGCTCGTCGGCGGTGTAGCCTAAATGCGTGCGTATCCACGGAATGCCGTCCAGGATCGCGAAGCCTTTGTCGTGCGCGGGCGGGGTGAGTGAAATTTTCTCCGTGCCGTCGTCGGGCAGCACTGCGCGGTAGAATCTGCCGTTGTAAATGACCGAGTCGGAATGACGGATGGTCATGCCTTGCGTCCAGTCGGCCGCCGCGCCCGGAAGCAGCCGCACGAAGTAGCCGCAGGTCTTCTCCTGCTCCAGATCGACGCAGTTTTCGATGAGTCCGTTTTCGATCGTGCCGATGTTGGGCGCGGAGGGAGCGTAATCGTCGGCGTTCAGCGCGATGGGGTCGTCGAGCGTGCGGAAAACGCCGTTGCGCAGCACGAAATTCTTTCCGGGACCGAAATGGATCGCGTCCTTGTTGCCCTCGATATGGATATTTTCGAGCAATACGCCGTCGAAGTCCGAAATATGGACGGCGTAGTCCCATGAGCACAGGTCGTTCAGCGTGAAATTCGTCAGCGTCAGCCCTTTGACGTAGAGAAAGGCGATCTGTCCGCGCAGCCCGAGTATCGTGTTGTCAAAATAGTCGTTGAGCGCGTCTTCTCCCTGTTGTGCCAGATTGTTGAGGATATCCACCGCCAGAGCGGCGGCGGATTCCACACCGTTGGCTTCGAGCGTCAGGCCGTCTACGGAGATGTCCTCGTTCGTTTCGCCGGTGAACGCGCCTTGGTTTATCATGCAATAACCGTTTTTGCCGCCCTTTTCCGGTATCCGCCGGAGAACGGTGCCGGGGGCGAAATGGAGATGACGACCCGAAGGGATATATAACGTGCCCTCAAAATCGTATACGCCGGGAAGTTCGATCTCCACGTCGGCGCAGGTATCGACCGCCCTTTGCAGGGCGTTTCTGTTTTCTTCGCCGTTTTCCGACGGCAGAAACCCGAAGAAGTCTGCTCTCATATGTTTTCCTCCGCTGTTTTTCCGCCGCGCCGGATGCACGACAAAAAGGATAGGCTCAGTATAGCATATCCATAAGACGCGAAACAAGAGAAAAAGTGATATGAACGTAAATTGCAGTTTAGCGCGTTGACATAAAAGACGCCATGTGTTATGATGAAAAAAATGAAATAAAAAAAGGAGATATTTCAATGGACAGAACGTATATCCCGTGGCAGCAGTGGCCTGCGAAAAGCAAGCAGACCGAATATACCGAGCCGACGCAGCTCCTCGGCAAGGACGGCACGCTTCTTTCTCCCGGTTGGGCAAGAAGAAACGTTTTTGACTACGACAGAAACGACGTAAAAAAGCAGATGCGCCGCAAGGAATGGGACTTCTATCAGCTCTCCAACGGCCGCTATATGGTGCAGATCAGCATGGCGAATATCTCTCTCGGCGGCTACGTTTCGGCGGTCATGGTCGATCTCAAGACCGGCGAAAAGCTCGCGAATAAAATGTCGCTTTTCCTCGGCGGCAAGGATAAATACGTGCTTCCTCCCAAAGGCGACGTTCCCAACAACGTAAAGATGACGATCGGTAAGGCTGAATTTGAATTCGACACCAAAGAGACCTCCCGTACCCTCTGGTTCAAGATGGGTGATACCGAGTGCAGATTCTCGATGGATATTCTTCCCGGCCACGAAAATATCACCACCGTGCTTCCCTTCAAGGGCTTCCCGGACAGATATTTCATGACCACCAAGCAGAATTCCATGCCCTGCGAAGGCACTGTGAAGGTCGGCGGCAAAACGTGGGAATTCTCGAAAGAGGATACCTTCTGCGTGCTCGACTGGGGTCGTGTTGATACTCCCTACAGCCTTGTATGGTACTGGGGCAACGGTTCCGCTTACGTGGACGGTCCCGACGGCAAGAAGCACATCTTCGGTTTCGAGATCACCTGGGGCATCGGCGACGAATCCAACGCCACCGAGACCTGCATGTTCTGGGACGGCAAGGCGCATAAGTTCGGCGCAGTAGACGTAGAGACCTTCCCGAAGCCCGACAAATATATGCAGCCGTGGCACATCGTTTCCGAGGACGGTCGCTTCGATCTCACGATGACGCCCTCCTACGATCATCACGCCGATACCAACGCTCTCGTGATGCGTATGCATTCCCATCAGGTACACGGCAAGTGGAACGGCACCGTTATCCTCGACGACGGCACCAAGGTCGAGATCAAAGACATGTACGCGTTCATCGAGTACGTGGAAAACAGATGGTAAGCAAAAAAAGTAAAAAAGGAATCGGACGTGATCCGGTTCCTTTTTTATTATATAGGAAATTGCGCGCGTTGTGAGCAATTTGCATATAACAAGAACACCTTTTCGCCCCAAGATTGGGGGATGGGGGGTTGATTTGTCGAAGACAATTATCTTATTTTACATTCGGTGAATAAAAAATATTAACAAAAACTTTATTTATAGTTTATTATTATACTTATAATATTAATTGTATTATAAAATGGCTAAATTTTCGAGAAAATGAGTCTGAAAGATTTTGATCGAAAATCAGGAGGAAGAGAAACAATGCTGAACATTCTTATCGCCGAAGACGACGAAAATACACTCAAATGGATGCGGGCGATCCTCATCCGTGATGGTTACGACGTACTGACCGCCAAAAACGGCAGGGAAGCGCTGAACGTAACCTATACCAAACACATCGACCTCATCGTGCTCGACGTGATGATGCCGGAAATGGACGGCCTCGAATTCGCCAAGGAATACAGAAAATACAACGACAAAACGCCCATTCTCATGGTGTCCGCGAAGGAGCTGCCCGCCGATAAGTGCGAGGGCCTTCTGATGGGCGCCGACGACTACATCACCAAGCCCGTTTACGAGCAGGAATTCATCCTGCGCATCAAGGCGCTGCTCCGCCGCGCGCAGATCTTCACGGCGCACCGCCTCGAGATCGGCTCCACCGTGTTCGATTACGACAAGCTTTCCGTTACGGTCAACGGCGTTTCGCAGACGCTTCCGAAAAAAGAATTTTACCTTATATATAAGTTGCTTTCCTACCCGGACAAGATCTTCACCCGTCTGCAGCTCATGGACGAGATCTGGGGCATCGACAACGAGAGCGTGGAGACCACCATCAACGTGCACGTGAACCGTTTGCGCAAAAGATTTGCCGGGTGCAAGGATTTTGAGATCATCGCCATCCGCGGCATCGGCTACAAAGCGATCATCAAGAAATGAGGACTCATGAAAAAAACTCTTAAGGAAAACAAACACGCGAAATTCAGATTCATCTTTATCCTGACGGTCTTTGCCATCATGACCGGCACGGCGCTGTTCGTTGGTATCCTGGCGTGGCTTCTTTTCGTGTCTCCGCTGTTCGGTATCCGCAATCTGCCGCCGCATACCCGTTCGATATTGTATGCGATAGCGTGTATCATCGTCGGCACGATCCTCTCGGCTATTTTCGGCCGGATCATCATTTCACCGTTGGATGAGCTCATCGACGCGCTCAACAGCGTCATCGACGGCGATTATACCGTCAAGGTCACGCCGAGGGGCATCCGCCGCTCCCAAAAATTGGGTCTGCGCTTCAACCACATGACCGAGGAGCTGCAGAGCATTTCCACCCTCAACGAGGATTTCGTGAACAACTTTTCCCATGAGTTCAAAACGCCCATCACCTCCATCCACGGCTTCGCGAAGCTCTTGCGCGATGAGGATATCCCGCAGGAGAAGCGGGACGAATATCTCGATATCATCGTAAACGAGTCCGAGCGGCTCGCCCGACTTTCGCAGAACGCTCTTTTGTTTACGAAAATCGAGGACTGGAACGCCGTAGGCAATTACGACTCCGTGAATCTGACCGAGCAGATCCGCGAAACGGTGGTGCTGCTCGAAAACAAATGGGCTGCAAAGGACATATCCTTCGGGCTGGACGGCGAAGATTACGTTGCAGAGGGCAATAAAGAGCTTTTGTCGCATATCTGGCTGAATATCATCGACAACGCCGTGAAATTCTCTCCCGTCGGCGGCGAGATCACGATAAACGTAAGCTCCGACGGCGAGTACGTCACCTCGGTCTTCTGCGATAACGGCGAGGGGATGGACGAGGAAGAAATGGAGCATCTGTTTGAAAAGTTTTATCAGGGCGATAAATCGCACTTTACCGTCGGAAACGGCCTCGGTATGCCGCTCGTGAAAAAGATCACCGAGCTGCACGGCGGCACCGTGACGGCGAAAAGTGCCCCCGGCGAGGGAGCGCAGATCACGGTGAAGCTACCGATAAAACATAATTAATACGGAGATCGGAGATCGGAAATCGGTTTCCGATTTTTTTTCGGAGCGATAAATTTTTGTTTAGCGTTCCGCTAAACAAAAATAGTTTTCAGTTTTAAGTATTCAGTTTTCAGAAAAAATACTGATATTTCGTTTTAATACGATGATTTTACACCCGGATAAACAGTTTTTCCTGTTTCAGT
>JAZLHN010000150.1:0-10732 GCA_045616815.1 Acutalibacteraceae bacterium | reverse complement strand
GGTTGATCGGATTCCAGTTGCAGCACGAGGCGAGGTATGCGTCGGGATACTCTTTCCTTATCCGTGTGAATACCGTGGGAAGCGCTTTGTTCGTATACTCAAAACGATCGACGATACTGTTGGTGAGTTCGTGAACAGAGGGATCGCAGCCGATGAGCATGGCACCCCAGTTTTCCGCGCTGATGGTGGGATCCATCGAAAGAGCGGTCTCGTTCACTGCGCCGTCCGCAAAAAGGGCGTCCATATTCGGAGTTTTCGCCTGCAGGTTGAAATTGCCCATGCCGTCGATGCCGATCACGATCACGTGTTCATACTTTTTCATTATAAATCTCCTTATATTTAATGGCGGAAGCCTTTGAGAGACAGGCTTCGAGCCTTTTTACACAATCCGTAAGTCCTTTTTCGTCTTCTTCCGAAAAGCGGCCGAAGAGCGTACTGTCGATATCGAGCACGCCGTATATCTCCCCGTTCAGATGCATGGGGAGAACGATCTCGGAATTGGAAGCACTGTCGCAGGCGATGTGTCCGTCGAACAGATGCACGTTTTCCACGCGCTGAACGGCGTTTTTTGCCACCGCCGTGCCGCAGACGCCTTTACCGACGGCGATCTCCGTACACGCCGTTTTTCCAGCGAACGGAGCTAAAACGAGCCTGCCCTCGTGCATCAGGTAAAAGCCCGCCCAGTTCACATTGTCAAGCCGCTCGTAAAGAAGCGCGGCGGCGTTGGCAAGGACAGAAAGCCGAAGCTTTTCGTCCGAGGATATCGCTTCGAGCTCATCCGCAAGCAGAGAATAATTCATATCTTCACTTCCCCGAGTATTTTTTTCGCGAGAGCGATATATCCCTCGTTGTGCAGATGTACGCCGTCGCCGCAGTAGTCGTCGGAGGACAGTGCCGCAGACACGGAATACAGGTCGATAACGGGCAGAGCATATTCCGCGGCCAGTTTCACGGCGATCGCATTCCGGTGCAGAACGACGGCGTTTCTCTCTTCGTCCAGCGGAAGATAAGTCGTGAGCACGATATATACCGGCGCTTCCCTGCCCGTAAGGAAATCAAGCATGGAGCGGTAATATTTTTCATACCCCTCGTCGTCCAGGTGCCAGCCGTGCAGACCGTTGTTGAACAGGATCGCGTCGGTACGGCGCATCTGAGAGAAAAACAATTCGAGAGAAGGGATAAAAACGGATTGTCGAGCGCCTTGGAGGTCGGGAAACCGTCGAAAAGAAGCGCATCGCCGCTGAGTTCGTTCAGTTTCGGCCGGGTGCCGTTGGAAATGGAATCGCCGATATACACGGCGCGGGGAGAAGCCGTATTCTCCGTATGCTCCCACCATGGGCTGTCCCATTCGTAGGTTTCAAGGTCGATAAAATCAAAATTCATATAATGATCCATCCTTTAATGCAATCTGTGCCAGAGATAGGTGACGGCGTTGCGCGGAACGAACCGATAGGATAAACGGAACAAGCCCGTTTTCAGATCGGCGCCGCGTTTCACGTCGTTTTCGCAGAGGATACGATATTTTTCGGGATGTGCATCGAAATGCACCGTTTTTTTCTCACCGGGCAAAAGCGAAAAATAATTGTCGTCCGGCAGAGCGTCGCTTTCGATATATACGTTTCTCGCATAGGCATCGGAGGAAAGGATGAGAAAATTCCCTTCTTCCCTTACGCTGATCTGCGCCTCCGGAAGCGAATCGACGTTATCGAATACAAAACGTTTTCCGTTCATCTTTACGCTCAACACGTCGTTTTCCGCGAGGTCGATACTGCCGAGGCGAACGACGGAATCGGCTTTTGCCATAACAGAATAAGCAAACGTACGTTTTAAGCGATTTCCGTTCTTTATCTCAAAGAAAAGCTGTACGCCTTTATCGTACATGGTATCGTTGTGCAGGAAAAGCGCCTTGCCGTCATAGGTCAGTGTAAGCGGGGCGAAGAAATCACGCGCTTTGTACAAAACGGCCTTCGGCACCTTTTCAAAATCTACGGCCGACCAGCTCGGAGCGTTCCATACGTCGTTGAACTGCCAGAAGACCGCGCCGTTGCACCGGCCCTTATTCCTCCGGAAATGCCCTACGGCGGCTGCTATACATTCCGCCTGCATGATCCCCGTAAGATACGGGAGCAAACCGAACTCGGCGCCGCTGTCGAATTTTTCTCCGAGGTAATACATGAGCTTCCGGTTGCCGTCCTTACATTTCTGCCGCGAGAGAAAAACGGAGGAATATACGCTCGTCTCTCCCGGAGAAAATTTTTCGATCGCCTTCAGCGACGGAAGCGATTCCATGCCGAATTCGGAGAGGAAGCGGGCGTAGCGCGTACCGTAATAGTCGGAAGGCATCAGCCCGTGCCATACGCTCCACATGTGGCTGTCGCCTGTATTTTCATCGGAATTACCGGAAAACGGCGCCTTGCCGACCGGGGAGGTCGGGATGAACGGCGTATCGGTAAGCGGCGCGACGATCTCGGGAAGGATATGATAAAAGAACTCGGTATAAGCTTTTTTCAGTCCGCCGATGCCGGGCAGAACGGCATTCATCTCCTCGATCTCGTTGTTTCCGCAGAGCAGAGCGAGACACGGATGACAAGTCATTCTCTTTACATTGTATTCCGCTTCGTTCTTCACGTTTTCGAGGAATTCTTCATCGTCGAACGGATACATCATGCAGGCAAAACAGAAATCCTGCCATACGAGGATCCCCAGTTCGTCGCAGCGGTCAAGAAAATGCTCGGACGCATATTCGCCGCCGCCCCATACGCGCAATATATTGAAATTGCTTTTCGCGGCAAGCTCAACGTAATAGTCGATATCTTCATCTGCCGCGAATTCCGGCAGAGCAGCAAAGGGGATCACGTTTGCGCCGCCCGCAAAAACACGTCTGCCGTTCACTCTGAACGCGAAACTGCATCCCCATTCGTCGGGAGAGGTATCGAGCTCGATACTCCGCAATCCGATCTTTTTTTCTACCGACGTTTCATCGTTTTTCAGCACTACGGTGTAAAGCGGTTGACTTTCCTTTTCGGAGAGATCGCGTGTATACCAGAGCTCGGGATATTTTATGATAAAGGTGCCGCTTTCTCCGTCGATACGTTCACCGTCGGGAGAAAGAATATAACATTCGTCGGCGTTCTCGGCGCTGACGGAAACGACGGAAACGACCTCGTCCGTTTTCTGCGTGATCCTTACGTCCGTGATATCTCTGTCGAAGAACCGCAGTTCAACGTTCCCGCAGGAATTATACGGGATCGAGGGACCCCAGTCCCAGCCGAAAGCACAGTTTGCTTTTCGCAGATACTGCGCCCCGTTTTCTCCGTTCACGTTCGGAGGAAGCGGACGCATTTTCTGCCGCGCGCGGATATAACCGAGCGGAGAATCGAAGCAGAGCCGAAGCTCGTTTTCGCCCGTTTTCAGTTTATCCTTGACGTCGACGCGATAAGAGATATGCGCGTTCGCCGCTGAAAGCACCGGTGCTCCGTTCAGATAAACGGTGCACAGCGTATCTAATTTTTCAAAGCACAGAACGGCGTTTTCATACGAAGTCAATTCATCGCCGACGTCAAAATTCCGGCTGAAGACATAATCTTCGGCGGCGACTTTTTCGGCAGCGGATTCTCCGTCCGGCGCGTTCAGCACGTCGGGGATAAGCCCCTGCTTCATCAGATTTCCGATATCCGAACCGGGGATCTCGGCACGGCACGAATACGTACCCGCCGATGAACACAGCTCGTACACACCGTTCAGGGAGATTATTTTCATAGAGTTCCCCTCTTATCCGAGAATGATTTCAATATCATCGGGAGCGGACACCTGAGGCTCCTCCCCCTCTTTTAACGCAACGTGTATTTTACCGTAAGGCGTCGGAAAAGATACGTCGGCATAAGCAAGTCCGCGCAATTCCGGAGAAAAACGCAGTTTTTTCATACCGGGCTCTAAAATGGTCATATTCAGCAGCGCATCCGGCAAATAATAGCCTACGATACCGCCCCACGAATGGGAATGGTCGAAAGAATAATCCGGCTGCGGAGCGATCCACCCCTCTTTGAGGCCTTTGTCACATTCCATGACCACGGGCTTCCATCTTTCCAGAAGGCACATGCCGTATTTTCCGAAAAGCCCCGCTTTTCTTACGGCAAGCAGCATGTATGACATAAAGTAAGGCTGGATATCCTGCATTTCTTCGTTGAAAATGATCTTTTCGAGCAGCTCCGCGGGATCGCCGGGTGCGAGACCGTAAGCGCACGCCAGGATATCCGGGTATTTCGTATAATACCGCGTTGCGGAATTGTCGGGCAGGTAATGAGCAAAACCGCCGTATGCGTCGTTTTTACCGTCGAAATATAACCCCTTTTCAGCATCGTAGAATTCGCGGTTGAAGTTCTCTTTGAATACCGCGGCTCTGTCGGTAAACTCTTTCCTTTTTTCTTCCCATCCGAGCCACGCGTATATTTCCGCCGCGGCGTTCAGAGCGGCGTAATAGAAGGCGTTCAGCACGGTCTGTCCGAGAGCCTTCGGCGGATGATGCATGGAATAACCGTCCACGACCGTCCAGTCCACAAACATGAAATCGGGCGGGTATTCGATGACCCCACTGTCGCCGAAATAGGAATCGAAGCATCCGAACAGCTTATCGAGAGCCTTTTCACACTTACAAAGCAGCTCTTTATGGTCGGTGAACGTGTAGCAGTCGCGCAGCATCTGCACCCATATAAGACTGTAGGTCGTATGGAACATCCTGCCGTTGTCGGCAGTGATCCAGTCCGCCGTGCGGATAATATCGAATTCCGAAAGCTTCATGTCGCCGTACATATACAGCGTCATGAGCATATCTATATAATAATCGCCCGTGCAGGCTAAAAGCTCCTGATGCTGGGGAGAGTCGAGATGGATGGTCTGCCGGCATATTTTCAGAGTGTGTTTACAAACTTCATATACCTTGTTGAACCCCTCGTCGGAGCAGACGAAGCTTCCCTCTTCCTTCACGGGATAATAAGAAGCGAGCAAACGGAACGATACGTTCACGTCCCGTGCGTCCGTGTTCTCCGCCGTCAGTTCAACGTATCCGACGCTGTGCATACGGAACGAAAAATAGTCCCCCGCCTTCGCGAAGTGCACGTTTTCGTCCGTTGTATTCTGGCCTTTCAGCTCCGAGGTCTCAACGGAGATCCGGCAGGCGCCGTCAGCGGAAAGAATGGGATAGGCTCCCCACACCTTGTCAAGATCAAGGATGAATTTTCGTTTTTCGCCGATCTTCAAAGAATAGTTTTCGGCGGCAACGGTCTCAAACGAGAGCATATCAATGGGAGCCGTCTCCGCGTGCCATATATCCGGTATTTCTTCCGCTTTTTCAAAAGGTTTTTCCGGCGCGGAGGAATCAAAGGTACGATAATCGGGATACGCGGTATCCGGGCGGCAGTCCCACGTACCGTCAGAACCGATACGAAGCGTTTCACCGTCCTCGAAGAACAGCGTTCCCTCTAACATGAAGCCGCAGAAATTTCTCGAATAATCGCACACCTTCTCGGGAAGCGAACGAACCTTGGCGAAAAGCATAAGAGAAGCGGCATTCACGTCGACCGCATAGAAATTCGCATAATGCTTCGGCGCGGGACGGCGGCAGAGGAAATCGCCGCCCGGCAGAGCGGGACCCATGCCGATGAAATCTCCGTTCGCAAACAGATGGAAATAATTATCGGCGCTCACCGTAAGCTCGGCGCGAACAATCTTTTTCCCGAAAGAATACGTTTTTACGAAATCTGCGGCGCAGTAGCGATACCGCTCCTGTACTTCGTCGCCGACCGAATTGGTGTTCGAGAAATTTTCCCGGAATTCGGGATACGTGTTTTTATTCAGCCATATCCAACTCATGTTTTACCTCTCAGAAAGCTCTTCGAATATTTTCCACGTGACGATCTCCACGTTCTTTTCTTTCGCCCGCTGCCACAGATCGCCGCTTTTGAGCAGCTCGTATTCATACACCCGTTTCGTCCATTCGCCCGGCGTATCGCTTATAGAGAGCGCCGGATGCATGAACATTTCGGTAACGCCGTCGATACACCGATCCACCGCGTCGAGATAATATTTTCGCAGCGAATCGTAATCACCGATGCGCCCCATGTTTCGCGGATCGGAAACAAGATCGTCGAGCATTTTCACGCCGCGCTTTTCTCCCTGCCGCACGATGGCGTCCTGCACGATTTTCAGTGCGGGGACGCTTCTGCCCAACTGCCGTTCGATGAAGCCGGGCGTTTTCGGGAAGCGGAACGGAAAATCGTGTTTTTTACAGAATTCAAACGCGTCGATATAAAACCGCCTGCCGTTGATGCCGTACAGCGTACCGCAATGGTTATCCGCATGGTCGGGCTTGACGCCCCTCTCCACGAGGTAACGGTACTGCGCTTCCAGTTCGGCGGCAACGTCCTTATGCTTCGCATGAAGGGTGAGCTGAGTCTGCTTCGCGGGCAGTCCCTCCGCTCCGCCGAGTGAAGGCCGTCCCGTAAGGCTCTTCCATTTATCGCGTTCGCCGTCGGAATTGATCGTCAGATGCACGCCCGCGGACTGAGAAAATTCGGAAAGCATACCGCACTCGTTCGCGCAGGGGGCGACCGCCATCACCGACGTTGAGGTGACGAGCCCCTTGTTCATGAGATCGAGGATAGCGTCGTTTTGCTGCTTATTATAGCCGAAATCGTCGGCGTTCAGGATAAGATATTTATTCATCGCTCTTTTTATTTTCCTCAAAATGCAGGAAGAAAGTGATAACGGAAGCAACGATCATCGCAGCGGCGGGAAATACGCAGAGAAGCACTCTCGACGCCGTGGAGGGATCGAAGCCGGGATCGTCGCCGTTCACAAAACCGAATTTGGTGGCAACGACGTAAAACGCGAGCGAGGTATACAGGCCGTTCAAACGGTTCATAACGCCCGTAAGGCTCGAGATGATCCCCTCGCGCTTGATACCGTGACGGCGGAAATCGTCGTCCACGAGCTTCGCGCCGATGCAGTCCATCGTGGCAAGACAAGCCGCCACGCCGAAACCGACCACGCACGCGATCGCGACCGCCGCCGCGAAGGAATTCACGAAATACAGCGGGATAAAGGCGACCGCCATGATGATGAAACCGCAGCGCCACACCTTCATGATATCCCATTTTGATACGATTTTCGACCAGATAACGATACCGATGACCGCAACGACAAGCACGGTACCGAGCATGATCGTGGTGGTGGCGCCCTCTTTTTTCAGCGTGTATTTCACGTAGAACGGGATCGCCTGGGAAATGAGCGAGAAGGCCGCCGAATAAAACGCTCCGGCAAAGCCGTAGATCCAGAATTTCGGATTGGTGAGAAGCGCCCAGATACTCGAAAACAGACCGGGCTTTTCGGTGTTTTCATCCGCGATCTCGGGCTCACGGCAGCCCCAGAAGCAATACATCATCACGGCAAGCGCAAGGATGCCGTAGATCAGCGCGGTGAGCTGATAACCGATCTTATCGGTGATCATGGGCGTGAGAGCGATGCTGATCGCCATGGCGAAAAGCTGGCAGATCTGACGGAAGCTGTTGGTTTTCGCTCTTTCCTCGTCGCTCTTGAAAAGCTCGGGGAAAAGCGCGCCGTAGTTGGCGTTGACGAGCGAATCGAGCGTACCCGTGAGAATATACATCAGAAGCATATAAATGAAAAGCATACGGGTATCCGACTGAATGACGCCGGGTACGTTATAAAACAGCAGGAAGAAAAGCACGAGCAGGGGCGTACCGATGAGAAGCCACGGACGGCGGCGTCCCCATTTGGTGCGCGTTCTGTCCGACAAAAAGCCGTAGACGGGATTATCGATCGCATCTACGAACGTGTAGATGAACAGGACGAGAGAATACTTTTTCATGTCGAGTCCGAGCATATCCACGTAGAATATGGCGGCAAAGGACTTGAACATATTGATGGGGATGGACGTGCCGAACATGGCGAAGCCGTAGCGGGCCGGTTTTACTTTTTGCAGCGGTGATCTTTCTGACATTTTCTTTTCCTCCCTTATACATTCCGTTATTCAAAATAGATCGGGTTGGAAACCGCGATCACTCTTCCCGTGATAAGCTTTTTCGCCGTTACGTAGGCGAATTTCGTTTTTTTAAGGCGGATATTTCCGGGGAATATCTGTCTTTCTCCGCTGTCCGTAACAAGGACGAGATCGAACTCGCTTTTGCCCTCCGCCGATACGCAAAGAGGCGTTTTTTCATCAAATACCGCCGTATCGCCCATACGGCACGCACCGTACCGCAGATCGAGACGCGGCGCGTTTTTCTTCGCCGCAACGTAAGCGCGTCCGTTCTTTACGGCGGTGAGGATATCCTCCGCCGACGGTGAAGCGGCATACACGGCGGTAACGGGCTCGCCGATCCTTGCAACACCTTTCGGAGAATGATAATCGCTGCCTCCGACGATAGGGATCTTTCTGCCTTTTTTCAGAAGCGACGTCCAGAAGGCGATGCCGTCGGTATTGGTCGGGCGCATAGGGCCGTTCCATATCTCCATCAGCTCGAACGCCTCGTCGTCCCCCCAGAGATACGGGCAGATACGGCATTTCGGATGGTTCACGGAAATGAGAGCCCCCATATCGCGGGCATTCTTTATCAGAAGGTCCATGTCTTCTTTCGTATTGGCGATAAAGGAATTCTCAAATGGCGCTTTCACGCCGAAAAAGTTCATATGCCCTTTATAATGCGTCCATTCCACCGCTGGAATGAACGTGAAGCCGTTTATCTCCGGAAGCGAAAAATTGAGCGCGTAATTGTTGTGATTGGCGAGCGCGATAAAATCGAGTCCCTTTGCCTGCGCTTTTTCCGCCAGCTCATAAGCGCCGTATTTGCCGTCGGACGCGTCGGAATGGATATGAAGGTCGCCGAAAAGAAGCTTTTCCCCCGCATATTCGAAATCGACGGTATACGTCACTTCAACGCCTTCGGGAAGCACGTGATAAGCACCGACGATGATCTTCCATTCACCGGGCGTTATTTTCTCCCGGAGATAGCCGTTAGACGAGGAATATTCCCCCACGTTTATGCTCGGATGCGAGCTGCCCGACCAGCCGAGAAAACGCCCCGATGCGTCGGCAAGACCGATGTCAATGCAGTTGGTCGGTTTCAGATCGGACATAAGCCCTTTCGTGGGACGGAAATACTCGTAGGAAACCGTGAGCTTTACCACGTTTTCCGGCACACGGAACGGTACGGAATAATACGTGCCTTCTTTTTCCTTTTCCACTCTGTGCTTCAGAACCATAAAAAACACTTCCCCTCGTTTTTTCATTCAATCTGCACAAAAAGTGTTCCGCTTTTATCTATATTTATTTGTACTATACCATATCCGGAAGACATTTTCAATATAATGCGCGCGAATTAAATTATTTACTTTGTACATTTATCGGATGCAAAATTGTTGATATGACCGAAATTTATTCCGGCCTTACGATTGCGTATTGTATTTATGCAAGATACACATTAAAATATAAAGTGTATTTTTATCTTTTTGATGTAACGGAAAGGAGACAAACATGAAAAAAATATTCTCTCTCGTTCTTGCCGTCGTTCTTCTGTCCGGCGCGGCGCTTCCCGCCTTCGCGGCGGATGCGCTCATTCCGGAAAACAGTGAAAATTACGTCGTACCGGACGACGTAACGTTCATCGGCAAAGACGATGATTTTTCCTGCTCCTCCCTCACGGTCAATTCCCCCGACTGCGTGATAGAGCCTGACGAAAAATACGAGGCCGCCGTAACGCTCTGCGGCGTGAAAGGTTCCGCTGCCGAAAAGACAGCAGAAGAAAACGGTTATCCGTTTATCCTGCTCGGCGAAGGACACGTTCACACCTATATAAACGTTATCAAGAGCGCCGCGACCTGTGTCAGTGAAGGCAAGGTGATCACCTACTGCCCCTGCGGGGAAACGGAAGCGAAGATCACCGTCGTTCCCGCTACAGGCGAACACCACTACGTATTCACCTATCCGCTGATGAAATATGTCTGTGCCGACTGCGGCGAGCAGAGACCGATCACGCCCATCATCATTGACGACGGCGATGATGAAGACGAATATATCGATGAGGATGAATGCACCTGCGTCTGCCATGCGGACGAGCATATCGACCTTTCTTCCCTCACTTCGATCTTCGACTGCGTGATCTACCGTATAAAACTCCTCTTCTGGAGACTCACTCACACGCATCAGACCTGTGAATGCGGCAGAAGACACTACTGATCGCCAAACTGACAAAGGAGGAAAAAAGGTTGAAACATTGTAACCGAAGCACTATCCCGAAAGAGGGCGCAAAAAACCAGACCATCTTTCGGTGGCAAAAAAAACGATATAAAGATGTAGTTATGCAGGATCAGGAGCCGTCACTAAATAGCCTTGACGCTGAAGGATAAATACGGCTTCTTCAATGGAAACCTCTCTGTGAGCAGGAGGCAGATCAGATTTGCTATAAAGCTCTGCATTGTACGGCTCGTTCTTATTAAGGATGTTGTAGATGGCAGTCAGCAACATCCGCGCAATAGCGATGATTGCTTTCTTGTGACCACGCCGTTTTTTGAGGTTGAGATACCGTCTGCGGATTTCAGGATTGCTTTTCTTGCGGATTGCACACAGTGCACACTGCACAAGCAACGGCTTGATGTAGGCTCCGGCTCTGCCGATTCTGGTGGTTTTCTTCTTTCCGGCACTCTCGTTGTTCTGCGG
>JAZLHN010000149.1:0-8246 GCA_045616815.1 Acutalibacteraceae bacterium | reverse complement strand
ATGTGGACGGGCTTCGCCCGTACCCGTTTATATAAAAGCAGGTACAAACGGGAGCAACTATAACAATATATCGTTCTTAATGTTGTTGAACAAGTGAACAGTTTCAAGTGGTAGAATCAAATCGCGTAAGCGATTTCCTTACCTCAACTCTTAACTTTTAACTCTCAACTCTTTTTTTGTTTGAAGCGCTGTGCGCTTCAAACAAAAATTTATCGCTTTATTCTGTTTTCCGTGAAAGACAGAAAAATGTTGTTTTTTTTATCAAAGGGGAGTAAAGTAGAAATAATGAAAAAACAAAGGAGATATCAAAAATGAAAAAATATACGCCCATGCGTTTCGCTCACCGCGGCCTTTGCCAGCACGCTCCCGAAAACACTCTCGGCGCTTTTGAAGCCGCCGTCGTTTACGGCTGCGAGGGCATCGAGCTTGACGTCCGCCTTTCCAAAGACGGCATCCCGATGGTAGTGCACGATAAAACGCTCGAACGCCTCTCGGCAGGCGTACAGCCCGGCGCGATCTGCGACCTCACCGCCGCGGAGATCCAGGCGGCGCCGATCCCCTACGCCGGAAATATGCTTCCCTACGCCCCGCCCGTGCCTTATTCGGAAAGCCTCGGCTCCGTCGCCGTTTACACCGAGGAGCAGGTAAAGGAATTCCGGGAAATCGACCGCCGCGTAACGCACATCATGACGTTCGCCGAGTTCGACCGCTGGTTCGCCGGCGTGAAAGAGGACGTCACCGTGGAGGTGGAGCTCTGCTCCGACGGTCTTCTTATACCTATGTATGAGATCGTAAAAAATTCCCCCAACCGCGAAAGATATATTTTCTTCTCCGGCAACCGTCCTACGAACGAAGAGATACAGGCGCTCATAAAGAAGCACGGCAAGCCGGAGTGGCTGCGCATCGGCGCGAACATCCGCTGGCTGGACGAGGAAAACACCGAATTCGTGAAGAACGCCGACCTATACGAAGTGGGTCTCAACGATCAGCACGTTGACCCCGAGGACGTGAAATTCCTCGCGGACAGAGGCATCCTTGTTTTCTCCAATCTCGGCGACTATCCCGAATGGTGGACCGCGATAAACGAACTCGGCATAGCGGCCTTCAAGACCAACTACGCCGAGGCATACACCGATTGGAAAAAGTGATCGCAGTTCAGCGGCCTCGCCGCAATGTTCCCGAGTAGGGGCCGCGGTCTTGCCACGGGCATAGCCCTGCTCGGTCGGTTCGGCGGCTCTGACAGTCCACCGGACTGTCATTCAGTACCGCCTCACCCTCGCGTGCCCGCATGGGAGCGTGCGGAGCACTGCGAAATACAAGTTGCTGTTTCCCTTGTTACTTGTACCGGTCAATAAATCCGGTCAGCATTTCTTTTTCATTTTCGACCTTGCCGTCGGTCACGGCTTCGAGCAGCGTCTGTAAAGCGTTTCCGATCTCTTTTCCGCGGAAACCGAGCTGCGCTATATCCGAGCCGTCCACGGCAAGGTCGGTTATTTTCAGGCAGACGTTTTTCTTCTCCGCGGCGTTTATCCCCTCTTCGAGAACGCCGTTATCCTCCGTTCCCGCTATCCTGCGGAAAAGGGCGAGCGCTTTCACGCGTTCCACACCGTTTTCTCCGCAAAAGCGTTTGACCTCCCCCACGGAGGAAAAAACTCTGTTTTTATTCGTAAGGATGAATTCGGTCGTTTTGCGCTGGGCGTTGTCGCTTTTCAGGAGCGAAAGCACCTCCCCCGCCCCGTCCGCGCCGAGCGGCGAAAGAAACGCGGTCACCTTCAGCGGTGTATCGCCGAACGCGGAAACCGAATGCGCGGCGAAGGCGTAGGCCTCGTCGGGAACGTCGCAGAACGGGGGGAAGACCGTTTCAACGATGTCCCGGTATTCCGTCAGCACCCTCCCGGCGGCATTACCGTTCAGGAGCTTTTTCAGCTCGACGAAGATCCTTTCCGCGGAAATGTTTTTCAGCCGTCCGGCAAGCGCCCGCGCGGCATCCGCCGTGTTCTTTTCTATCTCAAAGCCGAGCGCGGAGGCAAAACGGATACAGCGCATGATCCGCAAGGCGTCCTCGGTGAAACGCTCGTACGGGTCGCCCACGCAGCGGATAACGCCTCTTTCGAGGTCTTGTCTGCCGCCGAAAAGATCCGTGAGCCCCTTTTCGGGAGAATACGCCATCGCGTTCACGGTGAAATCGCGGCGCGCAAGGTCGTTTTCGAGGCTGCGGGTAAAGGTGACGTTTTCCGGATGGCGGTCGTCCTTATACTCGCCGTCGCAGCGGAAGGTGGTCAGCTCCAGCGGATGCCCGTCCGAAAGCACCGTGACCGTACCGTGCTTTATGCCCGTTTCGATGACGCGGAAGCCTTCGAAGCATTTTTTCGTTTCTTCGGGGAAGCTCGAAACGGCGATATCGTAGTCGTCGGGCGTTTTGCCGAGAAGCGAATCGCGCACGCAGCCGCCCACGGCGTACCCCTCATAGCCGTTTTTTTTCAGGATATCCAGAACGTTTTTTACGTGATCGGGCAAATACACAGTTTTCTCTCCCTTTACAAACCTCATCTTTGTCATTATAATAAGTATATACCGTTTCCGGAGGAAAAGCAAATGCATCCTGTATGGACTTTTATCAGACATAAGCTCATCGCGGCGACGATCTGCGCGAGCAAAGCCGTTTTCGCCGTCACGGGCGGCAAACGACCGAAATTTCTTTTCTCGTCCGCCGTCAAAACCGAAAACGTCGGCTCGGACGTAAAGATCGTCGAAAAACGCTCCGACAGCGTAACGATCGCAAAATACAATGCCGACGGCAGTATTTCCGACGCGGACTTCAAGATCATGACCGCCACCGACCTGCATTTAGGCGCGCCCGGCGCGGAGCTGAACAACAAATCTCTGCAGAAGCTCATGGACAGGATCGCGGAGGAAAAGCCCGACCTCGTGATCTTCACGGGCGACGTGGTGCTCTCCGACTGTCAGCAGATCGACGCGGTACAGCTCTCCATGCTCATGGAAAAAACGGGCGTTTACTGGGCGTACGTATTCGGCAATCACGAGGCGCGGGAGGAAAAGGAATATTTCAAATATTTCCTCTACAAAGGCCTCACGTACTGCCCGCACTGCCTTGATTTATTCGGCGATCCCTCTCTTTACGGCTACGGCAATTTCGCCATCCACATAAAGAACGGCGAAAAAAGTCTGGCAAAAAGCTTATTTCTCTTTGACTCGGGTCGGGATATCCAGGAAAAAAGCCGCGTAAAATATCATTTGCCCGCGGATATGAAGGGCTACGATTTTCTGAAGGAAGAACAGATCAACTGGTATCGGAAGGAACTCGCAAGAGTCAAATCGCTTTACGGCGACGTAAAGACCATGTGCTATATGCACATCCCCGTGCCGGAATACAAAAACGTATTCGACGGCAATGAGACCGACGGCTTCACGCCCTCCGGCAAAGCGGAGCTTCTCTACGGCACGCAGTTCGAGTCCGTGGGCTGTTCGGCTTACAACAGCGGATTTTTCGACGCGGCGGTGAACGAGGGAAGCTTACAGGCGCTTTTCGCGGGGCACGACCATATCAACGACTTCTGCGCGCTGTATAAGGGCGTGTATCTCGTCTACACCCAGTGCACCGGCTACAACACCTACAACATGACGGAAAAGAAAGGCTGGGACGAAAAGGACTGCCACTACGGCGTGACACTCACCACCGTGAAAAAAGACGGAAGCCTCCTCATCGCCCAGAAAAAACATTCGAAAATCAACTCCGATTCGTCGGGGATGAAATTATAAAAAGGAAGGTAACCACTCATGAAAGTATTTTTTGTGATTCGTAAATTTTTTGCCGTATTCATCTCTCTGTTCCTGTTCATGTCCTTTTCCTCTCCCGCGGCGTATGCTCCCAAAAACGCGGACGAAGTGAAATTGAGCGCCGTCATGCTCTCCGACGTGCACATCGAAGGCAACAATCCCGACCGCTGGACGCGTTTCGGCGAGACCCTCGCGGGCGCCTTCTCGGCGGACAGAACGCCGGACGTGATCGCCTTTGCGGGCGACCAGACCATGAACGGTCAGGGCATCGAGTGGTTCGATTTTTACGGACTTCTCAACCGCTTCAATAAAAACAGCGAAGTCGTTATGGCGATGGGCAACCACGAATTCGGCAACTGCGCCGATCACGACGAATACGTGAAGCTTTCCGAACGCGCGATCGACAGCTTCAACGGCTACACCGGCAGCGATATCGACTGCGTGCATTACACCAAAACGGTCAACGGCTACACCTTCATCGTGATGGGCGCCGACGACAACACCGAAAACACCGTGCAGGTCATCAGCGACGAGCAGGTGGAATGGCTCGAAGAGGAACTTGCGAAGCTCGCCGCCGAGGGCAAGCCCGCGTTCATCGTCAATCACAACCTCCTGTACGGCAAAAACGGCAACCGCTCCCGCTACGACTTCAACCAGACCACCAACAACGATAAGATCGTGGCGGCGCTCGAAAACTGCGGCACCGACGTTTTCTTCTTCTGCGGTCATTCGCATTTCGGCGTGAACTCCGGCACGGTGAACACCGAAGGCAGAGTCACCTATATCAATCTCCCCTCCTCCGGCAACGAGGGCAATTATCAGGCGGAGGAAGAATGCTCGACCTACGGCCTCGGCTGCGAAATGGAAGTTTACGAAAACACCGTGGAGCTCCGCTTCCGCAATTTCGCCAAGGGTGAATGGCTCGAGGATTATCAGTATTCGATCGAAATAGGATAACCCATCAATGAAAAAGGCCGCCGCGGCGGTCTTTTTTTTGTGCGATTCCTAAAAATCGAAAAGCGGTAAATGGCAGGTTAGCGGCGGAGGCACAATGTTCGCTCGTAGGGGCGGGGTTCCATCCCCGTCCCGCATGGGAGCGCCCGGAGGGCAACGAAAGAAACAAACAACGGATTGCTCAAATTCGTTGTAATTGTACGGCTTGTAAACAACCAAATAAAACAAAAGTAACTTATATTTCTTGGTGCTCCGCACGCTCCCATGCGGTGCGTCGAGGGCGACGCACCCTACGATAAGTGCCTCCGCATCGGACGTTCAAACAAAAATTTACCGTTCCCTCTCAACCCCCGAAAAACCTCTTTTTTCATTTTTAACTTGTATTGCTCTTTGCCTTCATTATATAATAGAACTAAAATAAAACGCCGGAGAAGAAACAATGGAAAGAAAAGAAGTCTATCACATTTTAAGCAACACCCATTGGGACAGAGAATGGTATCAGTCCCATGAAAAATATCTCGTGCGGCTCGTGGAGCTCTTCGACCGCCTCACCGATATCCTCGAAACGCAGCCCGGCTACCGTTTCATGACGGACGGACAGTTCGCGCTCGTGGAGGACTATCTGGAAGCGCGTCCCGAAAAAAGGGCGCAGATCGAAAAATTCGTGAAAAACGGTCAGCTCCTGATCGGGCCGTGGTATACCCAGCCGCTCGAAAACATCGTGGGCGGCGAAGCCCTCGTGCGGAACCTGCAGACCGGCATCGGCAAGTCCGAGGCGCTCGGCGGCGCGATGCGTTTTTCCTATGAAATAGACGAATTCGGTCACGCTTCGCAGATGCCGCAGATCTACAACGGCTTCGGTATCACGGGCGCGATGGCGTGGCGCGGCAACCCCAAGGGCGCGAAGAGCGTTTTCGAATGGCTCGCCCCCGACGGCAGCAGCGTCGATATGTTCTATTCCAAGAGCGGCTACGGCTTCGCGACCACCCTGCCCGCAAACGAAGAGGACTTCACCGAAACCATCGACGGCGTGACCTTCCGGCGCCGCGGCATAAAGAACCGCGTGGAGGCGCTCCGGAAATATACGCTCGAATACTCCGAGACCGATCACATGTTCTGGCTGAACGGCATCGACCATTCTTTCGCGCAGGCCGATCTTCTGAAAGTCATAGATAAAATACGCGAGCTCTTCCCCGATATCGAGGTAAAACAGTCCACCCCCGTCGAGCTTGAAAAAGAGGCAAGAGCCGATCTGGAAGCCAAGGGCATCCTGCCCGTAAAGATCACGGGCGAGCTTCTTTTCACCCGCGAGGACATTTTAGAGTCCACCAACGCCCTGCACCCGCGCCAGAAGCAGGCGCACGCCTTATCGGAGCATCATCTTGTCGACCGCTTCGAGCCCATGGCGGCGTTTTCTTCCCTGCTCGGCAAAAAGCATCCCGACTGGGCGCTCGACCGGGCGTGGAGATACGTTCTCGAAAACCACGCGCACGACAGCCTCGGCTGCTGCTCCGTGGACGAGGTGTTCCAACAGGTCATGGCGCGCTACGGCGCGTGCGTTTCCCTCTGCGAGCAGGAGGAGGACGAGGCCCTGCGCTATATCATGAGCTGTTCGGACGGCGCTCCGGCGATCTTCGTCTTCAATTTTTCGTCTTACCCCGTAAGCGGCGTGAGGAAATGCCGGCTCGACGTCCTCGCGGGGCTGACCGACGGCTTCTTTACGCTGAAAACGCCCGACGGCAAGACCGTTCCCATTGAAATTCTGAAAAAAGAACTCGTGGGCGACGTGCGGTACAATCCGCGCAGAGGCCATCCCACGTGGGGAAAACGGTGGGTCGTCGACGCTCTCGTCACGCTTCCCGAAACGCCCGCCTACGGCTGGACGAAGCTGTCCTTTGCAAACGCCGAAGACGAAAAGCGCGTGGCAAACCGCCGGTATTACAGCCTTGAAAAAGCGCCCGGCGTACTCGAAAACGAATTCCTGAAAATAAAAATTTCTCCCGACGGCACCTTTGACCTTACCGACAAGAGAAACGGCAAAATCTATCCCTCCCAGCTTCTTTTCGAAGACACCGGAGAAGCCGGAGACGTGTATATCCATACGGAGCCGCAAAACGATCACCGCCGTATCTACGCGGAGTGCAGAGGCGTTTCCTGCCTGTACGATACGCCTCTCGGCGCGGCGTACGAAATATGCAGCGAGATGCGGGTGCCCGCGGGCATCACGGCGGACAGAAAAGACCGTCTTGCCGACACGAAGCCGTTGAAAATAAAAACGACGCTCACGTTGCTGAAGGGCGCGAAGCGCGTCGATATCGGCATCCACGTGGAAAACCGCTGTGAAAACCACCGGCTGAGAGTGCTGTTCCCGTCATATCTTGCGAATGCGCAATATTCCAAGGGAAAGCAGGCGTTCGACTTCCCGAAACGCCTTATCCATGAGGAATTCGATCCCGAGCTGCCCCGCGAGCAGGCGTATCCCACCAAGCCCATGTTGGGCGTGTGCGCCGTTTCCGACGGAAAAGCCGGTCTCGGAGTGTGCGCGAAGGGAATATTTGAATACGAATGTACCGACGACGAAGCCAAAGCCCTTGCCGTCACGCTCGTGAGAGCCGTGGAGGTCATCGACACCAAGACCTTTGCCGAAACGCCCGAATACATCTGTCACGAGGCACAGAATCTCACCGATATGGACTTCTCCCTTTCGCTGATCCTCTACGGCGGCGAAGACGCGGAGATACTGAAAGAAGCCGAGGGCTTTATGAAGCCCGAAACGGTGCTCTTCGACCGCGCGCCCGAAATCAGCGTTCTGCCCGAATACGAGCGCCCCGCGTACCGTCTGCCCGACACGGGAAGCATCTTCACGGTGCACGGCGAAAATATAAACGTTTCCTCGTTCAAAAAGGCGAAAAACGAAAACGCGTATATCCTCCGCCTCGTGAACATGTCGGACGAAACGACGAAAGCGGACGTCGCGTTCACTCTGCCCCGACTCGGCGTGAAAGAAATCTGCACGGCGACACTCGAAGAAAAACGGCTCGAAAAACTCGCCGACGGCGACAAAGCAGCGCTTTGCCTTGCCCCGCATAAGATCGTGACGCTGATGATCACGTTCGCCGAACGATAAGTTTTTGTTTGAACGCCCAATATTCATACGCGAAGCGAATAAAAAAGTTTGGTCAAGCTTTTCAAAGCTTGCGTGGTCAAGGAGCAGAGCTCCTTGTCGCGCTTCGCAAAGCGCGAAATACCTGTGCTTCATAAAGCGCAGGAAGGGAGGAAAAATTATCCGGCGGATGATTTTTCCGTGGGAAACCCTCGCCGGGGGGTTCCCTATGCAGCGCATCAAAATCTTGTTATACCTGTATTTTTATTGTATGACTTAAAGCCTGTACGAAACATCAACAAACTTCTGATTTATTCTTTATAGGTGCTTCGCACTTGAAAACCCCCGGCGAGGGTTTTCAAACTTTCCTGCGCTTTGCGGACGATAAGGG